>JALDXR010000336.1:0-4745 GCA_032154865.1 Nocardioidaceae bacterium | reverse complement strand
TTGTAGCCCCGACCGGATTCGAACCGGCGCTACCGCCTTGAGAGGGCGGCGTGCTAGGCCGCTACACAACGGGGCCAAGAGCGGATCGGACTCTATCCGACACGGTAGTCGAGGGTCCAATCGCGGTGTGGACGTCGCTGGGGTACTAGGACTCGAACCTAGACTAACTGGACCAGAACCAGCCGGGCTGCCAATTACCCCATACCCCATGGGGTTCGACGCGCGAACCAAGATGTGACTGTACCGGAGCGCTCGAACACCGGCCAATCGGCCAGAACCGCCTCGCTCGGCACCCCGGAACGGCCCGGCCAGGCCGCCGGCGTACGAGGTGTCAGGCCGCCAGCGCCGAGTCCATTCGGGCCAGCGAGCGCTCCCGTCCGAGCAGCTCCAGCGACTCGAACAGCGGCGGCGACACCCGTCGGCCCGTGACGGCGACTCGCACCGGGCCGAAGGCGAGCCGCGGCTTGAGACCGAGCTTCTCGACCAGCGCCGCGCGCAGCGCCGACTCGATCGCGGCGGTGTCCCAACTCCCGAGCCCGGCCAGCGTGTCGCGCGCTTCGCGCACGACGCGCAGCCCGTCCTCGGTGAGCACCTTGGCGACATCGCCGGGGTCCACAGCGAACCGCGACTCCGGCACGAACAGGAACGCGAGCATCTCGGCGCCCTCGGAGAGCACCGTCATCCGCTCCCGCACCAGCGGTGTCGCGGCGATCAGCAGCTGCCGCTGCTCGTCGGTCGGCTCGGCTCCGACGACGCCCAACGCGCGGAGGTAGGGCACGAGTCGCTGCGCCAGGTCCTCGGTCTCGAGCAGCCGGACGTGCGCGGCGTTGATCGCCTCGCACTTCTTCAGGTCGAACTGCGCCGGGTTGGGATTGACCCGCGCGACGTCGAACGCCGCGGCCATCTCGGCGAGGGTGAAGATCTCGCGGTCGTCACCGATCGACCAGCCCAGCAGGGCCAGATAGTTGAGCAGTCCTTCAGGCAGGAAGCCGCGCTCCTCGTAGGTCGCGAGACCGCCACCCGGATCGCGCTTGGACAGCTTCCGGTTGCTCCCGCCCATCACCATCGGCAGATGGCCGTAGCGCGGAACGGCCCCGGATGCCACGCCCACCTCGCCGAGTGCCTGGTGCATCGGGATCTGCCGCGGTGTCGACGACAGCAGGTCCTCGCCCCGAAGGACGTGGGTGATCCCCATCGTCGCGTCGTCGACCGGGTTGGTCAGCGTGTAGAGCGGATGTCCGTTGGCCCGGACGATGACGTAGTCGCTGACGTGCTCGGGATCGAAGCTGATCTCGCCACGGACCAGGTCGGTGAACGTCACGGCGTCGTCGGGCATCCGGAACCGCAGCACCGGCTGCCGACCCTCCGCCTCGTACGCCGCGATCTGTTCCGCGGTCAGCGCCCGGCAGTGCCCGTCGTACCCACTGGATCGGCCCTCGGCCCGGGCCTGCTCGCGGCGCTGCTCGAGCTCCTCGTGGCTGCAGTAGCAGTGGTAGGCCCGGCCGGCGGACCGCAGTCGCTCCGCGGTGTCGGCGTAGAGGTCCATCCGCTGCGACTGCCGGTAGGGACCGTGGTCGCCGCCGGCCTCGGGACCCTCGTCCCAGTCGAGACCGAGCCAGCGCATCGACTCGAGCAGCTTCGCGTACGACTCCTCGGAGTCGCGGGCGGCGTCGGTGTCCTCGATGCGGAACACGAAGGTCCCGCCGACGTGTCGCGCGTATGCCCAGTTGAACAGCGCCGTCCGGACCAGCCCGACATGCGGGTTTCCGGTCGGTGACGGGCTGAAGCGCACCCGTACGGCTCCGGCCTGATCAGTCACGAGATACCACCCTGTTGGTCAACGTACCGATGTCTTCGACGGTCACCGACACCTCGTCGCCCGGCAGCATCGGACCGACGCCCGCGGGCGTGCCGGTGAGGAGTACGTCGCCGGGGAGCAAAGTCATGAAGCTCGAGACGTACGACACCAGGGTCGGAATGTCGAAGATCAGGTCAGACGTACGGGCGTCCTGACGGAGCTCGCCGTTGACCCGGGTCTGGATCTCGAGGTCGTCGGGTTCGAGGTCGGTCTCGATCCACGGGCCCAGCGGGCAGAACGTGTCGAACCCCTTGGCTCGCGCCCACTGTCCGTCGCGAACCTGCAGATCGCGGGCCGTGACGTCGTTGCCGACGGTGTAGCCGTAGATCACCTTGGGTACGTCGTCGGCGTCGATGTCGCGGCAGATCCGTCCGATGACCACGGCGAGCTCGCCCTCATGGTGCAGGTCCTCGGTCTGGTCGGGATAGACGATCGGGTCGTGCGGTCCGATCACGGCGGTGTTGGGCTTCAGGAACACCATCGGCTCGTCCGGGACCTCGTGGCCGAACTCGCCGGCGTGGTCGGCGTAGTTGCGTCCGATCCCGACGACCTTGCTCCGGGGCAGCACCGGGGCCAACAGGCGTACGTCGTCGACCGGCACCTTCTCGCCGGTCAGGCTGATGCCGGCGTACATCGGGTCGCCGCGGACGATCGCCAGCGTCTCGACGCCGTCCTCGTTTCCGATCAGTCCGAACCGGGGTTCGTCATCGGTGCTGAATCTGGCTATGCGCACCGGCCGAGCCTATCGACCGGCGCTCGCGGCCTCTGCCGCACGGGCGGCCAGCAGGCTCTTCTCACGCGCGTTGTCGGTGAGCTCGGCGGCGCGTTCGAACTCGACTCGCGCCTCGTCGTGGCGCTCCAGCCGGGCCAGCAGGTCGCCGCGGACGCTGAACAGCAGGTGATAGCCGGCGAGTGTCGGCTCGTCCAGCAACGCGTCGACGATCTCGAGCCCGTCGGCCGGACCCACGGCGTGGGAGACCGCGACGGCCCGATTGAGCTCGACGATCGGCGACGGCGTCACGTGCGACAACGCCCAGTAGAGCGCGGCGATCCGGGCCCAGTTGGTCTCCTCGGCCGTACCCGCCCGCGCGTGGCAGGCCGCGATCGAGGCCTGCAGCGTGTAGGGACCGGCCTGTCCGCCGAGCATCTCGGCCCGCTCGAGAGCCGCCAGCCCGCGGTGGATCAGCAGTCGGTCCCAGCGCCGCCGATCCTGGTCGAACAGCAGGATGACCTCGCCATCCGGCCCGGTGCGGGCCGCCGTTCGCGACGCCTGGATCTCGAGCAGGGCGGCCAGGCCGTGGACCTCGGACTCCTTCGGCATCAGACCGGCGAGCAACCGGGCCAGCCGCAGGGCGTCCTCGCACAGGTCCGGCCGCATCCAGTCGTCGCCCGCGGTCGCCGAGTAACCCTCGTTGAAGATCAGGTAGACGACCTCCAGCACCGACGAGAGCCGGCCGGCGAGCTCGGGTCCTTGCGGAACCTCGAACGGGACCTGCTCCTTGGCCAGCGTCCGCTTGGCCCGGACGATGCGTTGCGCCACCGTCGGCTCCGGCGCGAGATAGGCCCGGGCGATCTCGGGTGTCGTTAGACCGCCGAGCAGCCGGAGTGTTAGCGCCACCCGGGCCTCCTGGGACAGGACCGGATGACACGCGGTGAAGATCAGCCGCAGCAGATCGTCGTTGATCTCTTCCAGGTCTGGTTCGCCGACTTCAGGCGGCTGCAACTCGAGCGAGCGCCCCAGCTCGCCGTACTTGCGGGCCAACCGCTCGTTGCGGCGGAGCAGGTCGATCGCGCGATGCTTGGCGGTGGCCATGAGCCACGCACCGGGATTGGGTGGTACGCCTTCGTCCGGCCATTGCTCCAACGCCGCGACGAAGGCGTCCTGCGCCAGCTCCTCGGCCAGCCCGACATCGCGTACGAGTCGGGCCAGCCGAGCGATCAGCTTGGGTGACTCGATCCGCCACACCGCGTCGATCGTGCGCTGGGTGTCCGTTGCCGTCACAAAGTCCCATCAGAGCACTCCGATCGGGCCCGGACAACATCGCGCGAGTCAGTGGATCTCTGGCCGTGGGGTCGGCTCAGGTCCAGTCCTCCGGCGGTTCCTCGATCTGACGGACCTCGGCCGTGATCGTCCAGTCCTCGCCGTGCAGGCGTACGAACCGCTTCGCCCACTCGTGCGCCTCCTCCTTCGACTTCGCCTGGACGATGGCGTAGCCGCCGACGACCTCCTTGGCCTCGGTGAACGGGCCGTCCACCACCGTGAGCTTGCCGCGATCCCATCGCAGCTGCGTGGAGTCCTTGGTGGCGCTGAGACCGGCGGTGTCGAGCAGGACACCGGCCTTGGTCATCTCCTCGAACAGCTGGCCCATCTCTTCCATCATCTTCTGACTCGGGCCCTCGGGCGGACCAGAGCCTTCCTCAGACTTGACCATCAACATGAAACGCATCGTGTCGTCCTTTCCGACGTGGTGAGTGTCTGTCTACTGAGGACTTCGAACAACGACCGCCCGGATCGACACCTCGATCGGAAAGATTTCGCCGAATCGGGGCGGGTCGTCCGCGCGACGACGACAGGGGTACGGTTGCCGATCCGTCCGCCGGTGACAAGCCGGCCCATCGAGATGCCGCCGGAGGGTTGTGCTTCGAACATGTGTTCGATAGCGTCATCCACGTGTTCGGGTCAGACCCTCCGGCAGTTGGTCGGGCAGACGGTCGATCCGCTCGAAGCTAGCGGCCCTCGCGCGCTGTTCCATGGCTGCGCGCGAGGCGCCGCGCCAACGTCACAACGATGGCGTCGATCGCGCGACAGTCACAAAGACTGTCCGCACGCGCCACAGTAACGCTGTCTCTCCTGGACAGGCGCGCCGCAATTCGGGCACACCCGGCC
>JALDXR010000335.1:0-4751 GCA_032154865.1 Nocardioidaceae bacterium | reverse complement strand
GGTCGAGCCGGCGCGTGCGCGGCCTGTGCCCTTCTGGCGCCACGGCTTGGAGCGACCGCCCGACCCGAGCCCGCGACTCTTCGCGGCGCGGGTGCCAGCGCGCGCGGCGGCCGACTCGGCCCGCACGGCCTCGTGGACGAGGTGCGGCTTCACCTCGGCGGCGAACACCGCCTCGACGAGCGTGACGTCCTTGGCCTTCTTGCCCGACAGGTCGAGCACGGGTGCCTTGGGAGCCGCCATCAGCGGATGTCCTCCCTGACCACGACCACCGAGTTGCGGTGGCCGGGGACCGCGCCCTTGACGAGAAGCAGGTTCTGCTCCACGTCGCGGTCGACGACGGTCAGCCCGACCTGGGTGACCGTCTCGTTGCCCATCTGGCCGGCCATCTTCATGCCCTTGAACACGCGCGAGGGCGTCGCCGACGCGCCGATCGAGCCCGGCTTGCGCACGTTGTGCGAACCGTGCGACACCGGGCCGCGGCTGAAGTTGTGCCGCTTGATCGTGCCCTGGAAGCCCTTGCCGATCGAGACGCCGGTCACCTTGATCTTCTCGCCGGGCTCGAAGGCCTCGACGGTGACGGTCTCGCCGGGGACGAGCTCGCTCGCGCCCCGGATCTCGACGAGCTTGCGGTGCGGGCCCACCCCGTGCTTGGCGAGATGCCCGAGCTCCGGCTTCGTGAGCTTGCGCTCGGGCACC
This sequence comes from Nocardioidaceae bacterium, assembly GCA_032154865.1. Taxonomy (GTDB): domain Bacteria; phylum Actinomycetota; class Actinomycetes; order Propionibacteriales; family Nocardioidaceae; genus DATFRX01. Next base: position 4,055 of record JALDXR010000335.1, on the reverse strand, counting down.
TCGTCGAAGGCGAGCTGCACCGCGTCGTACCCGTCGTTCTCGGAGGTCCGCACCGCGACCACGGGGCAGGGCCCCGCTTCGATCACGGTCACGGGCGTCAGCTGACCGGTCTCCTGGTCGAAGACCTGGGTCATGCCGAGCTTCCTTCCGATGATGCCTTTCATCGCTACAGCTTGATCTCGATGTCGACGCCTGCAGGCAGATCGAGCCGCATCAGCGAGTCGACCGTCTTCGGGGTCGGCGAGTGGATGTCGATCAGGCGCTTGTGCGTGCGCACCTCGAAGTGCTCACGGGAGTCCTTGTCCTTGAACGGGCTCCGGATCACCGTGTAGACGTTCTTCTCGGTGGGCAGGGGCACCGGCCCGGTCACGGTCGCGCCGGTGCGCTGCGCCGTCTCGACGATCGAGAGCGCCGACCGGTCGAGCTGGGTGTGGTCGTACCCCTTGAGACGGATGCGGATCTTCTGCTGCGGCAAGTGTCTTTCTCGCTACTTCTGGATGTCCGTGACGACGCCGGCGCCGACCGTGCGGCCGCCCTCGCGGATCGCGAAGCGGAGGCCCTGGTCCATGGCGATCGGCTGGATGAGCTCGATCTCCATGTTGGTGTTGTCGCCGGGCATGACCATCTCCTGGCCCTCGGGGAGCTTGATGCTCCCGGTCACGTCCGTGGTGCGGAAGTAGAACTGCGGCCGGTACCCGTTGAAGAACGGGGTATGGCGGCCGCCCTCCTCCTTCGAGAGGACGTAGACCTCGGCGTTGAACTGCGTGTGCGGCGTGATCGAGCCGGGCTTGGCCAGGACCTGGCCGCGCTCGACCTCCTCGCGCTTCGTCCCGCGCAGGAGCGCGCCGGCGTTGTCGCCCGCCTGGGCGTAGTCCAGCGTCTTGTGGAACATCTCGAGGCTGGTGACGACGGTCTTCTCGATCTCCGGGTGGATCCCGACGATCTCGATCTCGTTGCCGGACTCGATCTTGCCCTGCTCGATGCGGCCCGTGACCACGGTGCCGCGGCCCGGGATCGTCATGACGTCCTCGATGGGCATGAGGAACGGCTTGTCGACGTCGCGCTCCGGCTCCGGGATGTAGGAGTCCACGGCCTCCATGAGCTCGAGGATCTTGGGCGTCCACTCCGGGTCGCCCTCGAGCGCCTTGAGCGCGGAGACGGCCACGATCGGGATGTCGTCGCCGGGGAACTCGTACTTGGAGAGGAGCTCGCGCACCTCGAGCTCGACGAGCTCGAGCAGCTCGGGGTCGTCGACCATGTCGGCCTTGTTGAGCGCGACGACGATCGACGGGACCTCGACCTGGCGGGCGAGCAGAATGTGCTCGCGCGTCTGCGGCATCGGGCCGTCGGCCGCGGAGACGACGAGGATCGCGCCGTCCATCTGGGCGGCGCCCGTGATCATGTTCTTGATGTAGTCGGCGTGCCCGGGGCAGTCGACGTGCGCGTAGTGGCGGTTCTCCGTCTCGTACTCGACGTGCGCCGTGTTGATCGTGATTCCGCGCTGCCGCTCCTCAGGGGCCTTGTCGATCGCGTCGAAGTCGACGGCCTCGGTGTTCGTGCCCTGCTCGGCGAGCACCTTGGTGATCGCGGCGGTGAGGGTCGTCTTCCCGTGGTCGATGTGACCGATCGTTCCGACATTGACGTGCGGCTTGGTGCGCTCGAACTTCTGCTTTCCCATCAGCTCCTCCGGTAGTGGGTGCTACGTGGCCTGCGCGGCCGAGACGATCTCGCCCGCGACCGATTGCGGCGCGTCCTCGTAGCGGTCGAACTGCATCGTGAAGGTCGCGCGGCCCTGGGTCATCGACCTCAGGTCCGTCGCGTACCCGAACATCGTGGCAAGCGGGACACGGGCGCGAACCGCCTGCGCGTTGCCTCGCGGCTCGAGGCCTTCGACACGGCCCCGGCGCGAGTTGAGGTCACCCATGACGTCCCCCAGGTAGTCCTCGGGCGTCACGACCTCGACAGCCATCATCGGCTCGAGCAGCTTCGGCTTCGCCCGCTTCATCGCCTCTTTGAAGGCCATGGAACCGGCGATCTTGAACGCCATCTCGCTCGAGTCGACGTCGTGGTACGAGCCGTCGACCAGCTCGACCCTGACGTCCACCACGGGATAGCCGGCGAGCACGCCCGCCTCCATGGCCTCCTGGATGCCGAGATCGACCGACGGGATGTACTCCTTGGGGATCTTGCCGCCCACGATCCGGTCGAGGAACTCGTAGCCCTCGCCCGGCTCGGCAGGCTCCATGTGGATGACGGCGTGGCCGTACTGGCCGCGGCCGCCGGTCTGGCGGACGAACCTGCCCTGGATCTTCTGGACGGCCGTTCCGATCGTCTCGCGGTAGGCGACCTGGGGCCGGCCCACGTTGGCGTCGACCGAGAACTCGCGCATGAGGCGGTCGACGATGATCTCGAGGTGGAGCTCGCCCATGCCCGCGATCAGGGTCTGGCCGGTCTCGTCGTCCGTCCGGACGCGGAAGGTCGGGTCCTCCTCGGCGAGGCGGGCGAGGCCCTGGCCGAGCTTGTCCTGGTCGGCCTTCGTCTTCGGCTCGATGGCGACGGAGATGACCGGGTCCGGGAACTCCATCGACTCGAGCCGGATCGGCGCGGTGTCGATGGCGAGGGTGTCGCCGGTCGTCGTGGCCTTGAGGCCGACGGCCGCCACGATCTCGCCGGCGCCGATCTCCTCACGCTCCTCGCGGTGGTTCGCGTGCATCTGGAGCAGGCGGCCGACGCGCTCGGTCTTGCCGGTGGTGACGTTCATGACCCGCTCGCCGGCCTTGACCTTGCCGGAGTAGACCCGGAAGTAGGTCAGCTTGCCGACGTACGGGTCGCTCATGACCTTGAAGGCCAGCGCCGAGAACGGCTCGTCCTCCGAGGGCCGGCGCGAGAGCTCGTGGCCCGTGCGCGGGTCGACCCCGTGGATCGGGGGGACGTCGAGCGGGCTCGGCAGGTAGTCGATGACGGCGTCGAGCAGCGGCTGCACGCCCTTGTTCTTGAAGGCGGAGCCGAGGAAGACGGGCGTGACTGCGATCGCGAGCGTCGCCTTGCGAAGCGCACGCCGGATCATGTCGGGGGTGACCGCGCTCTCGTCGGTGAGGTAGGTCTCGAGCAGCTCCTCGTCGTGCTCGGCGACCGCGTCGATCAGCTGGTGGTGGTACTCGTCGGCCTGCTCCTTGAGCCCCTCGGGGATCTCGACGGTGGAGACCTTCGTGCCGAGGTCGTCCTCCCAGACGGTGCCGGACATCTCGACGACGTCGACGACCCCGCGGAAGTGCTCCTCCTGGCCGATCGGGAGCTGCACCGGGACCGGCTTGGCCCCGAGCCGGTCGATCATGGACTGCACGGCGGCGAAGAAGTCCGCGCCGGTGCGGTCCATCTTGTTGATGAAGGCGATGCGCGGGACGCGGTAGCGGTCGGCCTGGCGCCAGACCGTCTCGGACTGCGGCTCGACGCCTGCGACGGAGTCGAAGACGGCGATCGCGCCGTCGAGGACGCGCAGGCTGCGCTCCACCTCGACCGTAAAGTCCACGTGCCCGGGCGTATCGATGATGTTGATGCGGAAATCGCGCCAGAACGCCGTCGTGGCGGCCGACGTGATCGTGATGCCGCGCTCCTGCTCCTGCGCCATCCAGTCCATGACCGCAGCTCCCTCGTGGACCTCGCCCATCTTGTGGGTGCGGCCGGTGTAATAGAGGATCCGCTCGGTCGTCGTCGTCTTGCCGGCGTCGATGTGCGCCATGATCCCGATGTTGCGGACGTGGTCGAGCCCGACCTTCCCGCCTGTCTTCACGGTGCTCACCGCTACCACCTGTAGTGGGCGAAGGCCTTGTTGGCCTGCGCCATCCGGTAGAGGTCGTCCTTGCGCTTGAACGCGCCGCCCTGCTGGTTGAGCGCGTCCATGATCTCGTTGGCGAGCTTCTCGTCCATGTGCTTCTCGCGGCGGTCGCGGGCGTAGCCGACGAGCCAGCGCACGGCGAGCGTGCGCGCGCGGCGCTGCGGCACCTCGACGGGCACCTGGTAGTTCGCGCCGCCGACGCGGCGGGAGCGCACCTCGA
>JALDXR010000334.1:0-4752 GCA_032154865.1 Nocardioidaceae bacterium | reverse complement strand
GTCTCGCAATATCGCTACCCCCAGTGGTTGGGCCGGATCCGCGTAGCGTGAGAGCGATGCGCGAGAGTCGGCGATAATGATGCAGTTCGTCGGTGTGACGTGGCGGGTTCTCGCGGTCCTGCTGGGCGTGTACCTGCTGCTCATCCTGCTCGCGTGGATCTTCCAGCGTCAGCTGCTCTACTTTCCCGACCGATCCGCTCCGACGACGCCCCCGGGTGTGGAGGACGTCCGCTATACCACCGAGGACGGCCTCGAGCTGGCGGGGTGGTTCCTGACGCCTGAGACCGGGGAGCCGCCGTACGCGACTGTGGTGGTCAGCGGCGGCAACGGTGGGAACCGGGCCGATCGGCTGCCCCTGGCCAAAGGGCTGACCGCTCGGGGCTACGCCGTGCTGCTGATGGACTACCGCGGCTATGGCGGCAATCCCGGCAGTCCTTCCGAGGCCGGTTTGATCGCCGACCATCGAGCTGCGGTGTCGTACGTCTCGGATCGGCCGGATCTCGACCAGTCACGTCTGGTGTACTTCGGCGAGTCCCTCGGCACCGGGGTCGCCGCGGCCGGGGCGGCTGAGCGGTCGCCCGCCGCGCTGGTCCTCCGATCACCGTTCCCCGAGCTGGCCGACGTCGGTCGGAGCCACTACTGGTTCCTTCCCGTCGGGCTGCTCCTCCGGGTTCGAGACGATGGAGCGTCTCGCGGCCGGTGACGCACCGACCCTGGTGATCGCCGCGGAGCACGACAGTGTCGTCCCGGTCGAGCTGTCGCGCGAGGTCGCCGCGGCCCACGCTGACACCTACGTCGAGGTACCGCGGGCCGATCACAACGACGCCGCGCTGCTCTCGGGTCCCAAGGTCCTCGGCGCCATCGACGACTTCCTCCGTACGGAGCTGGCCAGCCGGTGACCCGCGCGCTGGAAACCCGCGCGCGCTCCCCCCAGTCGGGCCAGCGGGTCAGGCGCGAGCGTCCCGGCGGCGAAGCAGGATGGCGATGGCGACCATGCCGATGCCGAACCAGAGGGCAAGCGCCGCGAGGTTGCCGCCGATCGGGTCGCCGCTCAGCCAGGCCTCCCGGATCGACGTCGTCGCGTGCGTCAGGGGCAGCAGGTCCGAGATGTTCTGCATGGCGTCGGACATGACCTCCGGTGGCGGGCCGCCGCCGCCGAGCAGCCACATCGGCATGAAGACGAGCAAGCCGAGCGCCTGAGCGGCCCGCGCGGTCGGAACCGCGAGTCCGAGTACGACGCCGAGCGTGATCATCGTGACGCTTCCGGCGGCGAACCCGGCGACCACGCCCGGGACGTCCTCGATCGGCGGGATGCCGTAGATCGGAGCGGCGGTCGCGACGACCAGACCGGCGGCGAGCACGATCAGCACCGCGGTGACGAGCGCCTGGGCGACGACGACGCGGCGGGTCGGCACTCCGAAGGCCTCGAACCGGCGCAGCACGTCGCGTTCGCGGTAGGACGCCAGCATCACCGGCAACCCGACCAGCGCCAGCGCTCCCATCGGGATGCCGATGTAGCCCGCGATGTAGTAGTCGGTGCCGGACACCCCGGTCCCGCCCATGTCGTCCTCGTTGCCGAAGACACCGGCGAGCACCAGCATGAACAGCGGCGGAAAGGCGAACGCGAAGACCATCGCGGCCCATTCGCGGGTGAGCAGCCGGGCCTCGGTGCCGGCCAGAGTGAGGGCGCTCATCGGGATCCTCCTGTGGTGAGCGAGACGAAGACGTCTTCGAGCGTCGGACGGACGACGGTGAAGTCGTCGGGGGTGATCTGGCGCCGGGCGAGTTCGGCGGCGACCGGGACGACGGCAGTCGGCTCGGCCACGATCTCGACCTGGGCGCCGTCGTGCGCGACCCGGTGTACGTCGGGGATCGCCTCGAGCCCGGTCAGGTCGGCGGAGCTGGCGTACGAGAAGCGGACGCGGACTCCGTCGCCGACGCCGGCGATCAGGCCGTCGGGCGTGTCACAGGCGGTGAGCCGGCCGTCGTGGAGTACGCCGACCCGGTCGCACAGTTGCTCGGCCTCGTCCATGTAATGCGTGACGAGGACGACCGTCGTGCCCTGCTCGCGGACCCGGCGTACGAGGCGCCAGGTCTCACGACGGGCCGCCGGGTCGAGGCCCTGGGTCAGCTCGTCGAGGAATACGACCTGGGGCCGGTTCACCAACGCGAGTGCAACGAACAGCCGCTGCCGTTCGCCGCCGGACAGCGACCCGAACGCGCTGCGCTCGAGCCGGGTCAGGTCCCAGGTGTCGCGCAGCTCGCGCCAGTCGACGACGTCACCGGCGAGCCGGGCGAACAGCCGCAGCGCCTCGCCCACCCGGAGCCGGTCCGGCAGTGCCGACGACTGCAGCTGGGCGCCGAGCACCTTGCGCAGCTTGGTGCGGTCGCGAGCCGGGTCGAGACCGAGCAGCTGGATCGAGCCCGCGTCGCGGTTGCGGAGGCCCTGGATGATCTCGACCGAGGTCGTCTTGCCGACGCCGTTCGGGCCGAGGATGCCGAAGATCTCTTGCGGGGCAACGGCGAAGGACAGGCCCTTGAGGACTTGGCGATCGCCATACGACTTGGTCAGACCCTCGACGACGATCGCGGGCGCGGCGGTCGGACCGGCGAGTCCCGCGGGCGGCATGTCAGGGTCGTGGTTGCGGTGTCGCTGTACGGACTTCGTGATGGTCGACATGGCTCGATGCTCACGCCGATCGGGTGGCCACCACATCGCCCCCGGGTCTGGACCTGGCATTCAGACCGTGGTCGGACCCCGGTTCTCAGTCCTCGCCCGCCGCAACGAGGCCGTGGTCGAAGGCGAACACGATCGCGGCCGCCCGGTCGCGTACGTCGAGCTTGGCGAAGATGTTGCCGATGTGGGTCTTCACCGTCGCCTCGCTCAGGTGCAGCCCATCGGCGATCTCGGCGTTGGTCGCGCCGCGCGCCATGCGTCGCAGCACGTCGCTCTCGCGCTCGGTGAGCTGGTCCAGCCGCTGGCGCTCGCGCTCGCCGCGTACGACCGTGTTGCGATAGGCCGCGAGCACCCGCGGCGTGACGGCCTTGTCGAACCAGGCGCCCCCACTCGCGACCGACGCCGCCGCCGCGATCAGGTCCGGCGCGCTGGCGTCCTTCAACACGAAGCCCGCCACACCGGCCTGGATCGCTCCCCAGAGCACCTCGTCCTCGTCGAACGTGGTGAGTACGAGAACCGGTGGCGGCTCGTCGAGCTCGGCCAGTCGGCGGGTCGCCTCGAGGCCGTCGACCCGTGGCATCCGGATGTCCATCAGCACCAGGTCGGGTCGCGTCTCCCGGACGGCGGCGACCGCCTCGGCACCGTCGGAGCACTCGGCGACGACCTCGAATCCGTCGTCCGGACCGAGGATGCGGGCGACGCCGGCCCGGACGATCGCCTGGTCGTCGACCAGCACCACCCGGATCATCGGTCCGCCGCCCGTGGCACCCGGCAGTGCACCGTCCAGCCGACCGGTGACGGACCGGCCCGGAACTCGCCGCCGACCACGTCGGCCCGCTCCCGCATCCCTCGCAGACCGAAGTGCGGTACGCCGTCGGTTGGCGGCCCTGCGACCGCGCCGACGCTGTCGACGTCGAGCGTGACGGCGTCGTCGGTGACCACAGTCCGGACCACGGTACGGGCGTGTGGCGCGTGCCGACTGGCGTTGGCCAGCGCCTCCTGGGCGATCCGATGCAGGGTCAGGCCGATCGCCGGGTCGACCGCTTCGTGAGCGCCTTCGGCGTGGTACTCGACGTCGAGTCCGCGCTCCCGCGCCGCGTCGACGAGGTTTCCGAGCTGGGTGAGCTTGGGCAGCGGAGCATCGAGACCGCTGTCGCCCTCGCGCTCGCTCCGGAGCAGAGCCACCGTGCGTCGGAGCTCCTGCATGCTCTGCCGCCCGACGTCCTCGGCAGTCTCGAGCGCCTCGTCGGCGGCTTTCGGGTCGCGGGTGAGTACGTGTCGGGCGCCGGTCACGTGGACCATCATGGCGGCCAGCCCGTGCCCGACGAGGTCGTGGATGTCGCGGGCGATGCGGCGCCGTTCCTCCTGCATGGTGGCCCTGGCGAGCTGGACCCGGGCCCGTTCGAGCTCCAGGGTCAGCTCGTCCTGGCGGCGCAGGGTCCAGCCGATCGCGATCGAGAACATGATCGCGATGACCCAGATCGCCCAGCCGTACTCGTCGCCGCGCTGGCTGTTGATCACGATCGGAGTGACGAGCATCGCGACCAGTGAGGCGATGCTGACGACCCCGATCGGCTCCCATCGGCTGACCGCCATCGCGAGCAGACACACCAGGAACGTGGCCGGCTCGAGCTCCGGTTCGAGCTCGGCGACGATCACCGCCGTGAGTACGCCGACGGTGAGGATCCAGATCGGGATGTCCCACCGGGCCCACGCCGCGAACAGGCCGGCGGCGCCGAGCAGCAGCAGCGGCTGCCACCAGTCGGCCGGCTCGGTGAGGACGGCGAGTCCGATGACCACGAGGGCGAAGATCGGGATGACCACCCGAACCGGGTCGGGCCGGGTGACCGTGGTGGGCGCGACGTCGGGCTCGCCGGCATCGGGCTCACCAGCGTCGGGCAGGCTCGCATCGCGCCGCGTCTGGTCGGCCATGTCCGGACAGTACTGCGGCCGCCCGCGCTCCGACTCCACCCACGGTCTGATCCTTCGCCGATCCGCCCCGTTTGGCCCGGCGATCCGCCCCGGTTGGCCCGGCGATCCGCCCGAGATGGCCCGGCCGCGGGCCAAATGAGGCG
>JALDXR010000333.1:0-4753 GCA_032154865.1 Nocardioidaceae bacterium | reverse complement strand
CGCTGGTTCGGCGACGACGACGTGGTCGAACTCGAGTCCCTTGGCGAGTGTGGCTGGCACGAGGTCGACCCGGGACTCCACATCGTGCTCGTCACCGAGCCGTACGTGGTCGATCCCGTCGGCGGTCAGCGCGGCTCCGGTGGGCCCGGCCAGGTCGTCGGGCACGATGACGCCGATCGACCCCTCCTGCGCGAGCGCCTCGTGGGTGGCGGCGACGGCGGCGGCCACGGGATCGGTGACGGCCCGGACCGCGAGCTGCCCCTGCGCCTGCCGTACCGAGGTGGGTGGTCGCAGATCCGGGGCGATCTCCGGAAGCAGGCGGGCGGCGAAGTCGATGACGTCGGAGGGCACCCGGAAGCCTTGGCTGAGCTCCTCGAGATGCGAGTCGGTCTTGCCCAGGTGCTCCAGCGCGAGGGTCCACGACGTGGTCGCCCAGGGCGTCGTGGCCTGGGCGAGGTCGCCGAGCACGGTCGCCGATCCGGTCGAGCAGCGACGGCCGACCGCGCGCAGCATCATCGGGGACAGGTCCTGGGCCTCGTCGAGCACGACATGGCCGACGCTCGGCGTGCGCTCGATGATGTCGGAGGCCTCGTCGATCAGCACCGCGTCGGCCACCGTCCACCGGGCCGATCCCGGTGACTTCGCCGGCTTCGCCCACCGCAGCCGGGCCTGCTCCGACTCGGTCAGGATGCCGTCGGCCGCCGTCGCGAGCAGATCGCCGTCGGCGAGCAGGCGCCACACGACGCGAGCCGGGTCGAGCTTCGGCCACACCGTGTCGACCCACCGGCGCACCGGAGCCGACCGGGCTACGGCAGTTTGGACCCGGTCGTCGGGGGAGTCACCGGCCAGCTCCATCTTGACCAGGATGGCGTGGGCCAGCCGCTGGCCGAGCATGGCGCGACCGGCGCCGTAGCGTACGCCGCGGTCGCGAAGCTCGGCGAGGATCTCCTCGCCCTCGTACGGCGGCACCCGCCAGCGTCGCGAGCCACGCGGCACGACCAGACCCTCGGGCGGCGGCGCCAGATGCGACCAGACCGCCCGGCGTACGACCATTGCCAGCCGGGCGTCCCCCTTGAGCCGAGCCGTCGCCGCGTCTTCGACGGCTCGTACCCGAACCCGGGCGGTGAGGGCCTCGATGGTGAGCTGCTCCGCGTCGATCTCGCCGAGCGCCGGGAGCACGTCGCCGATGTAGCGCAGGAACGAGTCGTTCGGGCCGATGACGAGCACGCCCTGGCGGATGAGCTGGTCGCGGTGGGCATAGAGCAGGTAGGCCGCCCGATGCAGACCGACGGCGGTCTTGCCGGTGCCGGGTGCACCCTGGACGCAGATCGAGGTGTCGAGATCCGCCCGGACGATGATGTCCTGGTCGGGCTGGATGGTCGCAACGATGTCCCGCATCGGCCCGACGCGCGGCCGCTCGATCTCCGCCTCCAGGATGGCGCTGTGGAGCTCCGGCTCGACCGCTTCGAGATGCTCGTCCTCGTACGCCGTGAGCTGCCCGTGCTGGAACCCGAATCGGCGCCGCAGCCCGATGTCCATCGGTTCGCGCGGGCTGGCCCGATAGAACGCTCGGGAGACGTCGGCCCGCCAGTCCACCACCATCGGCTCGCCCTCGGGGTCGGTGACGTGGCGGCGACCGATGTAGAACCGCTCGGCAGGAGTTGGCGGAGGTGGAGACGTGTCGAGCCGGCCGAAGAAGAGGGGGATCTCGGGATCGTCCTCGAGCGCCTTCATCCGCCGCCAGAGGGCGGCCTTCAGATACTCGGTCGAGACCGAGTCGCCGCTTTGCGCCTCGAGTCCCGACACCTTGGCGCGCATCCGGGCGAGCGCGGCTCGGGAGTCCGCGAGATGGCGGCGCTCGGCGGCGAGATCGGGTGGCGCGGACGGATCAGGGGGCATCAGGTCGGTGCGGGCGATGTCGGTCGGATTCGAGGGCACGGCAGACCTCCGCGATCGCGGCGCAGTGTGTGAGGGCCAGCCGACATTACGTCCTCCCACCGGCGATGTCATCCGATTTAAGGAGCCGGCGTACGTGCTCGACGATACGGCCGGCGACCGGTCATCGGCGGCAGCCGGACGGCGGGTCAGTGCCGAGATCGACGAGCCTGGTTCACCTCGTGGAGGATCGCTTCAGCGTCTGCGACCGGACCCAGGTGCCGGAGCTTGTCCGGGTTGAGCACGGTGTGGATCGTCTGGATCCGCCCGTCGAGCACGTCGAACGCCCAGGTGTTGACGACCTTGCCCTCCCGATCGCGGAAGATCGCACCAGGCTGGCCGTTCACCTCGCGCGGCTCCATGACGACGCCGATCTGCGTGAACGGCGAGAACATCGCGGCGAGCACCCGGGCGACGTTGTCGGCGCCGAAGATGCCCTTGCCCCACTGGGGCGCCTTGCCGCCGCTGTCGCTGACCAGCTCGACGTCGGCGGCGAGCAGATCCTGCAGACCCTCGACATCGCCGTTCCGGAAGGCGTCCAGGAATCGGTCGGCGAGCTCCTTCCGCTCCCGCTTGTCGGCCTCGAAACGCGGGCGCCCTTCGTCCATGTGGCGCCGGGCTCGCACCGCGAGCTGACGGCAGGCCGCCTCGGAGCGGCCTACCGCCGTCGCGATCTCGGGGAAGCTGAACCCGAACACCTCGTGCAGCACGAAGACGGCGCGCTCGAGCGGGCTGAGCCGTTCGAGCAGCAGCAGCGCCGCCATCGAGACCGAGTCGGCCAGCTCCGCCGACCGCGCCGGATCCTCGTACGGATCGGCGAGCAGCGGCTCCGGGAACCACGGCCCGACGTACTCCTCCCGCCGGAGGCGAGCCGACCGCAGCACGTCGATCGAGATCCGGGTGACGACGGCCGACAGGTACGCCTTGGTCGACCGGGGCTGCGTCGAGGAGGCCGAGAAACGCAGCCAGGACTCCTGGACCGCGTCCTCGGCCTCACTCACGCTGCCAAGGATCCGGTAGGCGATCGCGAACAGCAGCGGTCGCAGCTCCTCGAACTCCTCGGCTCGGGTCATGCCGGCCCAGCCTCGGACAGCCCAGTTTCGGTCAGCTCAGCCTTGAAGCCCAGCCGCCACGAGGGATAGCGCAGCACCCAACCGAGCTCCCGCTTCGCCTTGGCGTTGGAGAAGCCGCGGCCCTCGGTCATCATCGCGACCGCGACCTTGCCGGCCATCGGCCGGGCCAGCCAGGTGGGAACCCGCATCGGCGGCTTGGCGCCGGCGAGCTCGGCCACGTACGGAAGCCACTCGCTGACCGGAGCTGGTTCGTCGTCCACGATGTTGAAGACGCCGTACGCCTTCTGCTCCACCGCCAGGACGGTCGCGCTCGCCGCATCGTCGGTGTGCAGCCACGAGCTGTAGCCGGTGCCGCCCCCGACGATCGGGAACTGCCGCTTGCGCACGGGGGCGACCAGACTGTCCATGGCGCCCGGGCCGTAGAGCCAGCCGAACCGCAGCGCCGCGCCGCCGGCTTTGACCACCACGTCCTCGACGTGTTGGGCTGCCGCCATCACGGGCTCGGCCGGTGTTCCCGCGTGCATGTCCAGCGGATCCTCCTCGGTCTTCACCCATCCACCCTGGCGGATTCCGTTCCAGCTGGCGTAGCTCTGCGCGACGACGTGTGGCACTCCGGTCGCCTCGGCGGCGGCCAGCAGGTGGTCCGTCCCCTCGGTGCGCAGCCGGTTCGTGACGGCGAACCACCGATCCATGTGCTTCAGGTCGACTTTCTCAGAAATCGCGGTCATCTGGTGCACGATCGTGTCCGGTCGAGCGGTGGCTACCGCCTCGCCGACCGACGCCGCGTCCAGTCCGTCCATCACGACCGCTTCCGCGCCCAACTGCTCGAGCGAGTGGAGCTTGGACCGGTCGGTTGTCGTCGCGGTCACATGGTGGCCCCGCGCCACGAGCTGCGGCACCAGCTGTCGGCCCACGACTCCGGTCCCTCCTGCAACGAATACCCGCATGATGTTCACCTTCCTGGTTCTCGAGTCGGGTCTTTCAGACCGAGACGAGACAGCCCTGGCCGGCTGTGACATCGGAAGGGAATCGAGGCCGGCCGATCGCGCAGCGACTCCGCACTCAGGCCAGGATCGACGGCTGGAGCGGCGCAGAGCAGGTCGCCGCGTGCGGAGTTGCCAGGGCGTACGTCAGGTGGAAGCGGCTGCTGCGGCAGCGGCCCGGCGGCGGGCGCGGTAGGCGGCGACGTTGGCCCGAGACGAGCAGCGCTCCGAGCAGTAGCGGCGCGACTGGTTGGGCGAGGTGTCGACGAAGACCTGGTCGCAGCTCGCGGCCTGACAGACCCCGAGTCGCAACGGGCTCAGGTCGCAGGCCAGGGTCGCCAGACCGAGCAGAGCCTCGGCGACCAGCAGCTCGGGCAAGGTCGACGAGCTGTTGCTGACGTGGAGGTGCCACGACTGACTGTCGTGGCCGGCGATCTGGGGGGTGATCGGATGGTGGTCGAGCAGCTCGTTGAGCAACCGCACCACGGTCGCCTCGTCGCCGCGCGACGCCGCCTCGAAGGCCGGGCGTAGCTCTCGCTGGAAGCGGCGCACCGCGGGAACGTCTCGGTCGGTCACCCGGGCGACGAGCCAGTCGCGATCGGAGAGGTAGTCCCGTAGATCGTCGGCATTCTCGACTGAGACGTTGACCAGGCTCGCCCCACGCTCCGCGTAACCGACGAAGTCCACGTGAATAGCTTACGGTGCCGCGCCCCCGTCGGGGGTGCACGCGGGTGAAGGCCGTGTGGTGGGGGGGGGGGGGGG
>JALDXR010000332.1:0-4755 GCA_032154865.1 Nocardioidaceae bacterium | reverse complement strand
ACGTCGTCGTGGGCCGCGACGCCACTGTCGTACGGGCCTACGGCATCGGCGCTGTCATCGGCGATCGGGCCAACGTCGGCCCGTACGCGTCGATGCGCCCCGGCACCCGGCTCGGGTCGGACGGCAAGATCGGCACGTTCGTCGAGACGAAGAACGCCGTGATCGGCGACGGGGCCAAGGTGCCCCACCTGTCGTACGCCGGCGACGCCTCCATCGGGGACGGCACCAACATCGGGGCCGGGACGATCTTCGCCAACTACGACGGGATCGCGAAGCACCACACGACCGTCGGCCGGCACTGCCGTACCGGGTCGGACAATGTATTCGTGGCACCGGTCGAGATCGGCGACGGCGCCGTGACCGGGGCGGGGACGATCGTGCGGCGCAACGTGCCGCCGGGCGCGCTGGCGGTCTCGTCGGGACCGCAGCGCCACATCGAGGACTGGGTCGGACGCAAGCGACCGGGATCGGCGTCCGATCAGGCGGCGGCCCAAGCCCGGACTGCCGCGGCCGGCCAGACCGATGCAGCCGGCCAGACCGACGACGGGAGCGGGGAAACATCGCCATGATCGGGTTGAAGCGGACGACCGAGAAGAACCTCATGATCTTCTCCGGCCGGGCTTATCCAGCGCTGGCGGAGGAGGTCGTCGACGCGCTCGGCACGGAACTGGTCCCGACCGAGATCCGGGACTTCGCCAACGGTGAGATCTACACGCGATTCGACGAGTCGGTCCGGGGCTGCGACGCGTTCGTGATCCAGTGCCACACGGCGCCGATCAACGAGTGGGTGATGGAGCAGCTGATCATGGTCGACGCCCTCAAGCGGGCCTCGGCCAAGCGGATCACCGTCGTGGTGCCGTTCTACGGCTACGCCCGGCAGGACAAGAAGCATCGCGGTCGGGAGCCGATCAGCGCCCGGCTCGTCGCCGACATGTTCCGGACCGCCGGTGCCGACCGGCTGATCTGCGTCGATCTGCACAGCTCCCAGATCCAGGGCTTCTTCGACGGGCCGGTCGACCACCTGATGGCGATGCCGATCCTCTCCGAGTACGTCGGGTCGCGCTATGGCCAGGAACCGCTTGCGGTGGTGTCGCCGGACGCCGGCCGGATCCGGGTCGCCGAGCAGTGGTCCCAACGTCTCGACGGCGCGCCGCTGGCGTTCGTCCACAAGACGCGGGACATCACGCAGCCCAACGAGGCGGTGGCCAACCGGGTCGTCGGTGAGGTCGAGGGCCGCACCTGTGTCCTGGTCGACGACATGATCGACACCGCCGGCACCATGTGCAAGGCGGCCGACGCGCTGCTCGCCGACGGCGCGGCCTCGGTCGTGATCGCGGCCACCCACGCGGTGCTGTCCGGGCCGGCGGTCGACCGGCTCAAGAACTCCGCGGCCCGCGAGGTGATCGTCACCAACACCCTGCCGGTCCCGTCGGAGCGCCAGTTCGACAAGCTGACCACCCTGTCGATCGCGCCGCTGATCAGCCGCGCGATCCGGGAGGTCTTCGAGGACGGCTCGGTCACCAGCCTCTTCGACGGCCGGGCCTAGCCGTACCTCTGGCCCCTCGGTGGTATCGCAACGGGCCGATTTCGCTCCGCCGTGTACGGCCGGATAGACTGCTGCGGTTGCCTCGGCGAGGGAGCGCTGGACACGCGCGCTCCGTGATCGACGCGGTGCTGGGTCGGCAGGCTCGCTGGGCGGCACCCGTATCGAGACAACGTCGAGGAGATCCACCAGTGGCCGAGATCAAGATCCAGGCCGAGCCGCGTACGGAGTTCGGCAAGGGCGCGGCGCGCCGCATCCGGCGCTCGGGAGCCGTCCCCGCCGTGATCTACGGCCACGGCGAGGCCCCCGCGCACATCACGCTGCCGGGTCACGACCTGATGCTGGCCCTCAAGTCGGCCAACGCCCTGCTGTCGGTCGACATCGACGGCAAGAGCCAGCTCGCCCTGCCGAAGCAGGTCCAGCGCGACCCGATCAAGGGCTTCATCGAGCACGCCGACCTGCTGCTGGTCCGGCGCGGCGAGAAGGTCACGGTCAACGTGCCGATCCACCTGGTCGGCGAGGCCGAGCCGGACGTCCTGGTCGTGACGGAGACGACCGAGCTCCCGGTCGAGGCCGAGGCCACGCACATTCCGGGTTCGATCGAGGTGTCGATCGACGGCCTCGAGGTCGGTTCGCAGATCCTGGCCGCCGACCTCCAGCTGCCCGACGGCGTCACCCTGCGGGTCGAGGACGACCACCTGATCGTCAACGCCACGGCGCAGCCGACCGCCGAGCAGCTCGAGGCCGAGATGGCCGAGGCCGAGGCCGAGGCCGGCGTCGAGCGCGAGGAGCACGTCGAGGCAGCGCCCGAGGGCGACTCCGAGGACGAGTGACCCGCAAGGGCCTGCTCTCCCGGTTCCGACGCGACGACATGACGGGCGAGGCCTGGCTGGTCGTGGGGCTGGGCAACGCGGGCCCGACCTACGCGGCGACTCGGCACAACGTCGGCTACTTCGTGACCGACCTGCTCGCCGAGCGGATGTCGGGCAACTGGCGCGTGCACAAGTCCCGCCGGGCCGACGTCATCGAGGGCCGACTCGGTGGTACGCCCGGGATCCGGACCGTGCTGGGCCGGGCCCGCTCGTACATGAACGAGAGCGGTGGTCCGGTGGCCGGGCTGACGTCGTTCTACAAGATCCCGCCGGAGCGGCTGGTGGTCGTCCACGACGAGCTCGACCTGCCGGTGGGGACGATCCGACTGAAGCTCGGGGGCGGCGACAACGGGCACAACGGCCTGCGCTCGATCCGGTCCGCACTCGGCACCGGCGACTTCCATCGGGTCCGGATCGGCATCGGTCGGCCGCCGGGGCGGCAGCCGCCGCCGGATTTTGTTCTCCGACCGTTCAGAAGTGACGAACGTCCCGAGATTGACATATCAGTCGAAAGAGCGGGCGATTCGGTCGAAAGTTTGCTCATGCGTGGTCTTCAAGTGACTCAGAGCGAGTACAACTGACAACCGGTTCGAACCCGCGGGCAACCCACCATGACGGTCAGCGCGTCTGCATGGTTGAATACCCGGGTTCGGGGTCCGCCGTGGGACGATGCGTAGGGGAGTCGACTAATGCCGACGGGGTTTGACGGAGCCGCCCCATGACCGATTTCGCGGTCAATTCTCGGGAGGATACTGAGCGCGCCCCCACTCTCACCAAAGCCGTACGCCGGGCACTTCCTGGATCGCGACGCAACGCCGCGTCCTCGCGCTCGTTCGCGCTGGTGTGGGAGTTCGTGGCCATGGCGCTCGCGGCGATCGTCACGGCGTCACTGGTGCCGCCGCTCGGCGACGTCGGGCGGGTCACGGTCGCGCTGGTCCTGTTGACGTTCGCGCTGCAGGGCGCGGTGCTTCCGGCCTACGAGCGGCTGCGCTCATTGGTGCCGCTGCGACGGGCCATCACGGTCGGTGGGCTGGCGTTGCTGGGCGGAGCGACCGTCTACGACGTGCCACCCCGGCAGTTGCGAGCGGCTGTGGTCGTCGTCGCCGTCACCGCGCTCGCCGGACTGATCGTCCGGCTCGTCCGGGCGCGGACCAAGCCACGCAGCATCACGCTGCTCGTCGGCGACCGGGTCGCGGTGTCGCACCTGGTGAGCCAGTGGGGACCGCAGCCCAAGGTCCAGATCGCGGGGGTCTGCCTCGCCGAGACCGACGACGACGGAACGCCGCTGACCGACACGATCATGGACATCACCGTGGTCGGCGCGCTGGCCGACGTGCCCGACGTGGCCCGCCGGCTCGGAGTCGACCGCGTCGTCGTCGCTCCCGGACCGGTGCTGACGGCCTACGACGTACGCCGGCTGAGCTGGGCCCTCGAGGACAGCGACGTCGAGCTCACGGTGGCCGCCGAGGTGCACGGAGCCGTGCCGGGCCGCGTCGTTCCGCGGGTGCTCGGCCGCCGGCTGCTGCTGTCGGTCCGTCCCACTCGCCCGGCCGCCCCCCTGGCAGCCGGCAAGTGGATCTTCGACCGGGTCGCCTCGGGTGTGCTGCTGGTCCTCGTCGCGCCCGTGCTCGTGACGCTGTGGCTCCTGGTGCGCTGGGACTCGCCCGGACCGGGAATCTTCCGTCAGGCCCGCGCCGGCCAGGGCGGCACGACGTTCACCATGTACAAGCTGCGGACGATGACCCAGGATGCGCCGTCGCTGCAGCCCGAGCTGGCTCAGCTCAACGAGGGCGCGGGACCGCTGTTCAAGATGCAGAACGACCCGCGCGTCACCAAGGTCGGCCGGGTGCTTCGGGCCACCTCGCTCGACGAGCTGCCGCAGCTGTTCAACGTCCTCAAGGGCGACATGTCGCTGATCGGTCCCCGCCCGGCCCTGCCGCGAGAGACCGACGAGTACGACGACTGGATCTGGCGCCGCCTGTCGGTCAAGCCCGGCATGACCGGGCTCTGGCAGGTCAGCGGCCGGTCCCGCCTCGGCTGGAACGAGGCCGTCCGCCTCGACCTCGACTACGTCGACAACGTCACCATCTCGGGCGAGCTGTCGATCGCTGCCCGGACGATCGGTGCCGTCGTCAGGCGTGACGGTGCCTGCTGACGCTCCAGCGATCGGCGGGATGGACCGGTCGTCCAAGGTTCAGGGGCTGCGCGATCGGCTGCCCGGCGGTGCAGTAACGGCCGCCAAGGGCGTCGTCCTCGCCAGTGGGCGCGTCACCGCCGGCCTCCGGGTGCTGCCGGACTTCTTGATCATCGGCTGCAAGAAGGGCGGCACCACGTCGCTGA
>JALDXR010000331.1:0-4760 GCA_032154865.1 Nocardioidaceae bacterium | reverse complement strand
GCGACGTTACCTTGTGTCCGAACAGCTGTGCGACACGACGCACGCCGCGAGATCGGACATCCGCCGGTCGAGCCGCTGCGGTGGCCCGTAGGCTTCGCGCATGATCCGATGGCGGGACGGGATCGTGACCGAGCGTGGCACGGCGTGGCCCGGCGCGATGGAGCTGCGCGTACGCCTCGGCGGTAGGGCTGGCGGCGACGACGAGACCGTACCCGCGCTGGCGTACACCGCCCTGGTGGGTGAGCCGGAGGTCGGCGATCGGGTCCTGCTCAACGCCACGGCGTTGCTGATGGGCCTCGGCACCGGCGGCTATGCCATGGTCGTCGCCGTGCCCGAACGGCTGCCGGCCGATCCGCCATCCGGCCCGGGTCATCTCGTCAAGGCGCGTTACACGCCGCTGCAGACGACGGTCCTCGGTGTCGACGAACAGGACTCCGAGGCGCACGAGGCACTCCGTGACGCCGACGACGTGGCGGGTCTCCCCGTCGTCGTCGCCGACCTGCACTCGGCGCTGCCCGCGATCCTCGCCGGCGCCCGTCTCGAGCGCTCCGGGCTCCGCGCGGTCTACCTGATGACCGACGGCGGCGCCCTGCCGCTGACGTTCTCGCGGGCGGTCGCGGGTCTCACCGAGGCCGGCTGGCTCGCCGGATCGATCACGGTCGGGCAGGCGTACGGCGGCACTCTGGAAGCCGTCACGCTGCACACCGGCCTGCTGGCCGCCAGGCGGGTGCTCGACGCGGACGTCGCCGTGGTCGTCCAGGGACCGGGCAACCTCGGCACCGGCACGCGTTGGGGATTCTCCGGAGTCGCCGCGGGCGAGGGGATCAACGCCGCGAGCGTCCTCGGCGGTCGCCCGGTGGCGTGCCTGCGGGTCTCCGAGGCCGACCCTCGAGAGCGGCATCGGGGCGTCTCCCACCACAGCCTCACCGCGTACGGCCGGGTCGCGATGGCGGCGGCCGACGTCGTCGTACCCCGGTTGCCGGGCGCGCTCGGCACGCGCGTACGGGAGCAGGCCGCCGAGCTGGCGCCGAAGCATCGGCTGGTCGAGGTGGAGACCGACGGACTGCTCGAGGCGCTGCGCGGCTCGCCGGTGCGGCTGTCGACGATGGGACGCGGACTCGACGAGGATCCGGCCGGCTTCCTGGCAGCGGCCGCCGCCGGTCGGCACGCCGCTCGGCTGCTCGGCTGACAGTCAGCGTGCCGGCGGCGGCGCCGGTGAGTCCGGTCCGGCGGTCGCCAGCCCGTCGAGCCTGGCGCGTACCTCGTCGACGGCGGGATGCTCGAGCCGATCGAGGATGACCAGCGCTCGCTGCCACGAGACGCGGGCCGCCGCCGGATCGCCCTCGGCGAGTTGCGAGTCGCCGAGATGCGTGGTGGTCTGCGCCTCGCCGCGGTTGTCGCCGGCCTCCCGTTGCCGTTCGATGGCGTCCCGGTAGCGCGCGATCGCCTGCGAGAAGTCGCCCAGGTGATGGTGGACGTATCCAAGACTGTCGAGCGTGTCGGCCTGGGCGCCTCGGTCGCCGATCTCCCGCTGCAGGTCGAGCGCCTGACGGCAGACGTCGAGGGCCTGCTCGTAGTCGCCGAGATGGCCGTGGTACCAGCCGACCATGTTGAGGGCCCGGCCCTGTCCGGGGCGATCGCCCGCGGATCGGAAGAGCTCCAACGCCTGGCGGCTGTGCCCGAGCGCATCGTCATAGCGCTTCCGGCGCTCGGCGAGACCCGCGAGTCCCAGGTACGTTCTGGCCTGCGCGATGTCGTTGCCGGTTTCGGCGTACTCCGTCAGCGCACTGCGGTAGTGCGTCTCGGCGTCGTCGTATCGGCCGAGGAAGGCCTGGGAGCGGGCGAGTCCCCGGTGGGCGTCGGCCTGCGCGGCGCTGTCGTCCAGGCGGCGGGCGGCCTCCAGCGCGAGGCGATGGACCGTGGCGAGATCGAGGGGATGGCCGCGCCGACCGAGGAACTCGCCCAGCGTCGCCGCGAGCTGCCACGCGTGGGTATCGAACCCGGAGCCGCTGGCGAGCTCGGTGGTCGCCAGCAGGACGGCTCGTTCGGCCACGAACCACGCCAGGGCATCGGTCTGGTCACCGATCTCCTCGGGAAGGACACCGGGTCGGGGCGGCGCCAGATCCAATCCCTGATGATGTTGCCGGAGCAGCCGGTCCGCCGCGGCTGAGGTGTGGAGGTAGTGGTCGAGGGCTCGATGGATCGCCTCGCGGCGGACGGCCTCCGAGTCCGTTGAGGCGGCCAGCTCGGCCGCATACGCGCGCAGCAGGTCGTGAAACGCGAAGCGTCCGGGCGCCTGCTCCGCGACCAGGTGGGCGCGGTTCAGCTCGCGTACCAGCCGATGGGCCGTCGAGGCGTCGCAGCCGGCGAGACTGGCCGCGGCCGCGGCGGTGATGTCGGGGCCAGGGTGGATGCCGAGCAGCCGGAAGAGGCGCCGGGCGTCGTCGCACTGAGCGCGATACGACCACGACAGCACCGCGCGGACGTTCGTCGCCTGCTCGCCCGCGTCCAGCTGGTCCAGCCGGCTGCGGGCGTCGGCGAGCTGGCCAGCCAGGTCAGCGAGCGAAAGCTCCGGGTCGACGGCCGCTCGAGCGGCTGCGATCGACACGGCCAGCGGCAGCCGCGCACAGTGCTCGATCAGCGCAACGGTCGCCTCGGGTTCCCGGCCGACCCGGTCCGCCCCGAGCTGGCTCTCGAGCAGCCTGCGGGCCTCGTGGTCGGTGAGCAGATCGAGCGTGATCGGCTGGGCGCCCTCCGCCGCTACCAGGCCGCTCAGCTGGTCGCGGCTCGTCACGACGACGACGCAGCCGGGGCTGCCCGGGAGAAGCGGACGGACCTGGTCGGCGTCGTGCGCGTTGTCGAGCACGACGAGCATCCGACGGCCGGCGAGCACAGTGCGGTAGAGACCGGCCAGGGCGTCAAGATTCGGCGGCACCCGGTCCGGCGGAACCGCCAGCGCGTCGAGGAAGCCCCGGATCGCCTCCCCGGGGTCCGACGGCGAGCCGGCCGGACCGAAGCCGCGGAGGTTCACATAGAGCTGTCCGTCCGGGAACTGGGCGGCCACCCGATGTGCCCACTGCACGACGGTCGTGGTCTTGCCGATCCCGGCCGTCCCGGTGACCAAGGCGATCGGCGTCGACTCCGACTGCCAGCTCCAGGCGGCAAGGTCGTCGAGAGCGTCCAACTGTCGCTCGCGACCGGCGAAGTGCCGTACGCCCGCGGGAATCTGTCGTGGGGTGGACGCGGTTCGACTCGGCCGGACGTGCTTCGTGACGGTCGGATCGAGTGAGACGTCGCCGTGCAGGATGCGCTGGTGGAGGTCCTGGACGCGATGGTCGGGTTGGACGCCGATCTGGTCGGCCAGGTGTCGATGGAGGCGCTGATAGGCGTCCAGGGCCTCGGCCTGCCGGCCGGACCGATAGAGCGCGAGCATCAGATGCGCCCAGAGCTGCTCCCGCAACGGATACCTGGTGGTCTGGGCCTGGAGCTCGGGCACCAGGTCGGTGTGACGCTCCATTTCGAGGTCGCTCGCCACTCGCGACTCCAGCGCCGACAGCCGAAGCTCGTCGAGCCGGTCAGCCTCGGCCTGCACCAGCAGGGTGGACGGGATGTCGGCCAGCGCCGGTCCGCGCCAGAGATCGAGCGCCTCGGCGAGGAGCTTGGCGGCCGCCTCGGTCTCGCCGCGCCGTCGGGCCGCCATCCCTTGCGCGGTCAGTACTTCGAAATGCCGCGCATCGACGTCCTCGTCGCCGAGCCGAAGAGTGTAGCCGGGCGTACGACTCACCAGCAGCCGGCCTTCCGGGTCGTTCAAGGTCCGGCGGATGCGACCGACGTAGCCGTGCACCTGGTTGACGGCGCCGCGCGGCGGGTCCACTCCCCAGATGTCGTCGATGAGCTGCTGGACAGAGACTCCCTGGCCGGGACGGACCAGCAGCGCGGCGAGCAGCGCGCGCCGCTTCGGGGCACCGAGGCTGTGCCACTCGGCGCCGTCCCACGCCTGCATCGGCCCGAGAATCCGCAGCCGCATCCCGAGTCTCCGTTCTCGTCCGCCTACAGGCTTGCCTAAAGGCCCGCATCAGCACAACTCGGCAAGGTGGAGCGAAACGGCAGGGGGCAATGTCGTACGTCCGAAGCTCGACGCGCCACGGCGTTGTGCACCTATCGTTGTCCGGTGCGGCGTCGCATCAACGACTCGCGCACAAAATCGAATCCGGGAGGCATGGCATGACGCTGGTGGCGGGAGTCGACTGCTCCACCCAGGCGACCAAGGTGGTCGTGTGTGACGCCGCGACCGGTGCGGTCGTCCGATCCGGCCGAGCCGGCCACCCGGACCGTACCGAGGTCGACCCGAAGGTGTGGTGGTCGGCGTGGGAGCAGGCGTCCGACGGACTGCTCGACGATGTCGACGCGATCGCGGTCGGTGGGCAGCAACACGGCATGGTGCTCGTCGACGAGGCAGGTGAGCCGGTCCGCGACGCGCTGCTCTGGAACGACAACCGGTCGGCTCCGCAGGCCGAGCAGTTGATCGCGGAGCTCGGCGGTCCGGGGACCTGGGCGTCGGCGGTCGGATCGGTGCCGGTCGCGAGCTTCACGGTGACCAAGCTGCGCTGGGTCGCCGAGCACGAGCCCGACGTGGCCGGTCGCGCGGTCGGCGTCGTCCTCCCCCACGACTGGCTGACCCAGCGGTTGCGTGGGCGGGCTGCCGACTTCGTCACCGACCGAGGTGACGCTTCCGGCACCGGCTACTGGTCGCCTGCCAC
>JALDXR010000330.1:0-4761 GCA_032154865.1 Nocardioidaceae bacterium | reverse complement strand
CCGCACTCGTCGCGAACCTGCCGTACAACGTGGCGGTCCCGGTGCTGCTGCATCTGCTGGGCACGTTCGACTCGCTGCGGCACGGACTCGTCATGGTCCAGGCGGAGGTCGCCGACCGTCTCGTGGCGGCGCCGGGGTCGCGGGTCTACGGAGTGCCGAGCGTCAAGACTGCCTGGTACGCCGAGGCGCGACCGGCCGGACGGGTCGGTCGACAGGTGTTCTGGCCGCCGCCACGGGTCGAGTCCGGCCTTGTCTCGTGGACCCGGCGGGAGCCGCCGTCGTCCCGGGTCGGCCGCGACGGTGTGTTCCGGGTCGTCGATGCCGCGTTCGCACAGCGCCGCAAGATGCTGCGATCGGCGCTGGCGCCGTTGGCCGGGGGTCGAGATGCCGCCGCGGCCGCACTGCAGTCGGCCGGCGTGGCGCCGACGGCCCGAGGCGAGGAGCTCGACGTGGTGGAGTTCGCCCGGATCGCCGACGCGCTGGACCTATGACGCGGCACGATGCGCATGACCCGGTGCGAGCCCCCTGCGGTTTTGCGCGCTTGTTGGTTCGAGGCGCCCGAGATCGACAACAAGGTCGCAAAACCGTCCGGTGGCAGGCGAGCATCGGCCCGAACGGTCGGACATGCCCTAGGTTGACCACATGGCAATGCAGTCGGTGACCGTTCGGGCGCCCGCGAAGATCAACCTCGCGTTGGCCGTCGGCGCCCGGGGATCCGACGGCTACCACCCGCTCACGACGGTCTATCAGGCCGTCGACCTCTGCGACGAGATCCGGGCCGGCCCGGCCGACGACGAGGCGATCACGCTCTCGGTGACCTACGACGGCCGCGCCGCCACCGAGCTCGCCCAGATCCCGATCGACGAGCAGAACCTGGCCTACCGAGCGGTCGCGCTGTTGCGGGAGCGGTCGGGAGTCGACTCCGGCCTCACGATGGCGATCCGCAAGGCGATCCCGGTCAGCGGCGGCATGGCCGGCGGATCAGCCGATGCCGCGGCCGCGCTGGTCGCCGCGGACGCCGTGTGGGGGCTCGGTACGCCGCGAGGCGATCTGCTGGCGCTGGCCGGAGAAATCGGCAGCGACGTCCCGTTCTGCCTCGTCGGGGGAACCGCGATGGGCACCGGTCGCGGCGACCAGGTCAGTCCGGTGCTGGCGCGAGGGAGTTACTGCTGGGTCCTGGGGTTGGCCGATCGAGGCCTGTCGACTCCGGAGGTCTATGCCGAGTTCGACCGGCTCCACGAAGATTCCCCGCCGACCCTGTCGGAGATCCCGCCGGCCCTGCTGGCCGCGTTGCGGGCCGGTGACCCGGCGGCACTCGGCGCCGTGCTGTCCAACGACCTGACCAAGGCGACGTTGTCGCTACGGCCGGAGTTGGCCGAGACGTTGGCCGTCGGCGACGAGTCCGGTGCGCTCGGCGCTGCCATCTCGGGATCGGGACCGACCGCGATCTTCCTCGCGGGGGACGAGGAACACGCGCTCGACATCGCGCTCGCACTCACTGGTGCCGGCGTGTGCGCTGACGTCGTGCAGGCCTCCGGACCGGCGCCCGGCGCCCGGGTGATCGGCTGAGTTCACCCCTCATCGGGGCGGGGTGTCGAACGGCCCCACCAGCGTTCGCAGGAGGTCGGCGAGACGACGCTCGTCGGCCGGTTTCAGACTGCGCAGGAGTACGCGTTCGCGGGCCAGCAGCGACTCGAGCGCGGCGTCGACGGACTCGCGGCCCTTCGCCGTGAGGCGGACCTGGACGCCGCGACGGTCGGCCGGATCGGGCAGCCGCTCGACGAGCCCGCGAGCCGCCATCCGATCGACCCGATTGGTCATCGTGCCGCTGGTCACGAGGGTCTCGTGGAGCAGTCGCCCGGGCGACAACTGGTACGGCGGTCCCGAGCGCCGCAGCGCCGACAGGACGTCGAACTCCCATGACTCGAGGTCCTGGTCGGCGAACGCCTGGCGCCGAGCGCGATCGAGATGGCGCGCCAATCTGGTGACCCGGCTGAGCACCTGCATCGGCGCCACGTCGAGATCCGGCCGCTCCCGCTGCCAGGACGTGACCAGCCGATCCACCTCGTCTTCCATCTCGTCACCTTACCCGTCAAGACTCTTGACATCGAGAGGTCGAGGTGGCGGCCGCCAACCGTCGTACACCGAGTGTCTCGATATCGGGAATCTTGACATCAAGACAGATTCGCACGAGGATGGCGTACGACGACGTGAGGAGATGCCATGGCGACCTGGGACCCCAACCGCTACCTCAGCTTCGCCGACGAGCGTTCCCGACCCTTCGTCGAGCTGCTCGGCCGCGTGGACGTCAAGGCGCGCCGGATCGCCGATCTCGGCTGCGGCCCGGGACATCTCACGACACTGCTGCGGGCCCGCTGGCCGAAGGCCGCGATCTTGGGCGTCGACTCGTCGCCCGAAATGGTCGCCCGCGCCACGGCGGACAACGCCGATCCCGACGCGACCTACATCCATGCTGATCTGCGGAACTGGACGGCCGAGCCGCCGGTCGACCTGGTCGTCTCGAACGCCGCGTTCCAGTGGGTGCCGGGCCACCTCGAGATCCTTCCCCGGCTGGCCGACCAGGTCGCGCCGGGCGGTGTCTTCGCCTTCAGCGTCCCGGGCAACTTCGACGCGCCGAGCCACCGGCTGCTCGATGAGCTCGCCGCGACCGACCCGTTCGCCGAACACACCCGCGACCGATCCCGGCCCGGCTCGCACGACGCGGCGACCTACCTCGACCTGTTCGCCGGGCGCGGCTGGGACGTGGACGCCTGGGAGACGACCTACCTCCATGTCCTCTCGGGCGCCGATCCGGTCTACACCTGGATCTCCGGCACCGGCGCCCGTCCGGTGCTGCAGGCGCTGCCCGACAACCTGCGCCCGGACTTCGTACGCCGCTTCAAGGCCGCGCTGCGAGCTGCCTACCCGGCCCACGAATGGGGAACCGTCCTGCCGTTCCGGCGGATCTTCGTGGTCGCGAGCAGGCCGGCGTGATGCGGATACGGGAGGCCGATGAGGACGACCTGGCCAGCGTGCTCGCCCTGCTCAGCGAGGACGCGATCCGCGAGATCGAGGAGCCGACCGAGATCACCCGGAGCCAGCGGGCCGCGCTCCGG
Organism: Nocardioidaceae bacterium; assembly: GCA_032154865.1. GTDB lineage: Bacteria > Actinomycetota > Actinomycetes > Propionibacteriales > Nocardioidaceae > DATFRX01. Next base: position 1,645 of record JALDXR010000330.1, on the reverse strand, counting down.
GACATCATCGCCATGCCCCACCAGCAGGTGCTGGTCGGGGAGGTCGACGGCGAGATCGTCGCGACCTGCCAGGTGGCCTGGCTCCGTCGGCTCATCTACGACGGCGGCCTGGTCTGCCAGGTCGAGTCCGTGCGCGTGTCGTCGCGAGTACGCGGGCAGGGGCTCGGTGCCGAGCTGATGGCGTACGTATGCGCCGAAGCCCGCCGCCGGCGCTGCGCCCGTGTGGAGCTGACGACCAACCGCCGGCGCGACCTCGCCCAGCGGTTCTACGAGCGGCTCGGTTTCGTGCCGAGTCACATCGGGATGAAGCTCTACCTGAACGAGGCGTCATGAGATTGCACCATGTCCAGGTGTCGTGTCCACGTGGCGGCGAGCCGGCCGCTCGAGCGTTCTACGGCGGCGTACTGGGCCTGGCCGAAGTCGCCAAGCCGCCGGTGCTCGCGGCCCGTGGCGGCGTCTGGTTCCGCGACGGGGGAGTCGAGATCCATATCGGTGTCGAGGAACCGTTCGCGCCGGCCCGCAAGGCGCATCCGGCGTTCCTGGTCGACGACATCGACGCGGTCGCGCGGGTCGCGGCAGCCGCGGAGTGCCCCGTGGAGTGGGACGACGACTTCCCCGGCTACCGGCGCTTCCACACCCAGGACGGCCACGGCAACCGGGTGGAGATCCTGCAAGCCGACGAGACGTGAGCCGCCGCCGAGCCACTCTGCATGGCGCCTTGGCACTCCGCATGGCGTCGACACCGTGCAGAGTGCGCACTTACCACGAGAACGTGGTAATCCAACAGCGTCAGGTCGGACGCGTGACCAGCGTCGGCTCCTGTTCGAGGCCACCCAGGCCGTTCCAGGCCAGGTTGCACAGGTGGGCGGCGACGACGGACTTCTCCGGCTCCCGGGCGTCCAGCCACCACTGCCCGGTCGTGCCCACCATGCCGACCAGCATCTGGGCGTACATCGGAGCGTAGGTCTCGTCGAACCCGCGCGCCTTGAACTCGTCGCCCAGGATGTGCTCCACCCGTCGGGCCGTGTCACTGATGATGCTGACGAAGGATCCGGTGGCGGAGCCGATCGGCGAGTCGCGGACCAGGATCCGGAAGCCGTCGGAGCTGGAGTCGATGTAGTCGAGCAGCGCGAGCGCCGCCTGCTCCAGCAGTTCGCGCGGATGTCCGCCGGTCAGCGCGTCGCTCATCATGTCGAGCAGATGGCGTACCTCGCGGTCGACCACGACGGCGTAGAGGCCCTCCTTGCCGCCGAAGTGCTCGTAGACCACCGGTTTGGAGACCTCCGCATGACTGGAGATCTCCTCGACGGAGGTGCCGTCGTATCCACGCTCGGCGAACAGAGCGCGGGCGATGTCGATGAGCTGATCCCGCCGCTCGGCGGCAGTCATCCGATGCCGAGTAGCGCGTTTGCGCCGACGAGAGCTGGTGGGCTCGGTCACGCCCGGCATTCTGCCCTATCGGCAGGCCCTGGCCTGCGCAGTTCGACCCGTGCGCGTCACAGTTCGACCCGTGCGCGTCACGTCTTCGCGGTGACGCGCTTGGCGTCGATCCGCTCCTTGACCGGCCACCGGACGTCGTGGACCCAGCCCAGCTTCTCGAGCGCCCAGATGATCCGGGCCGACGTGTCGACCTGACCCCGGAGTA
>JALDXR010000329.1:0-4789 GCA_032154865.1 Nocardioidaceae bacterium | reverse complement strand
TGACGACAGCGACGCGAGCGCCGATCCCACCACATCGCCGCGCGAGGCGACCGCCGCCGAGCCGACGAGTCCGGACGTCACTGACGAGCCGAGCACCCCGGCGCCATCGGAGCCATCGCCGTCGCCGACGGCGCCGCCCCCGCCGCACCCGGTGTCGTTGCCGACGCTGATGACGAGGGACTACGACGGCCGTAGCCTTCGGGTCGGCGACGAGCTGTTGCGCACCGACGCGTACACCCGCCATGCCGTGACCTATCGCAGCGGCGATCTCCGGATCTCCGGGATCATGAACGTGCCGCATGGACGCGGCCCGTTCCCGGCACTGGTCTTGAACCACGGCTACATCGACCCGGCGTACTACGTCACCGGGCAGGGACTCGCGCGCGAACAGGACTACCTCGCCCGCGAGGGCTATGTCGTCCTGCACACCGACTACCGCAACCACGCCGGATCTGACAACGCCCCGGCGACCGAGCGACGGCTCCGGCTCGGCTACACCACCGACGTGATCAACGCCGTCCTCGCCATCAAGCGCTCCCAGCTTCCGTACCTCGACGGTGAGCGGGTCGGGCTGCTCGGCCGGTCGATGGGCGGCGGCGTCACCTACAACGCGCTGGTCGTGCAGCCCGGCCTGGTCGACGCGGCCGTGGTCTACGCCTCGGTGAGCACGCGCACCGCCGACAACTTCAACCGCTGGATCCGGGGCGAGCGGGATCAGCTGTCGCGGCAGATCATCGACGAGTACGGCTCGCCGGAACGCAGCCCGGAGTTCTGGCGGGGCGTCAGCCCGTACACCTATCTCGACCGGGTCACCGAGCCGATCCTGGTGCACCACGGGACGATCGACGACACCTGCCCGCTGCGATGGACCCACCGGACCGTCGACGAGCTGCGTCGGCTCGGCAAGGACGTCCGGCTCCGGCTCTACGAGGGCGAGGGCCACACCTTCTACTCCGACTGGACCCTGTCGATGCGACGATCGGTGGCCTTCTTCGATCGTGAGCTCGACTGACTCGGGGCCTGCTGTCGCAAGGCGGCTCAGCCGAGCCTGTCGAGGATCGTGGCGCAGAAGGCGTCGAGGTCACGCGGCGTGCGTGACGTGATCAGCGGCCCGTCGACCACGACCTCCTCGTCGACCCACGTCGCGCCGGCGTTGCGCAGGTCGGTCTTGATCGAGTGGAAGGACGTCACCGTACGGTCGCGTAGGACGTCGGCCTCGGCCAGCACCCAGCCGGCGTGGCAGATCGCGGCCACCGGCTTGCCCGACTCGGCCGTCGCACGGGTCAAGGACACCAGCTCCGGCTGCGTACGCACCTTGTCCGGGGAGAAACCGCCCGGGACGACGACCGCGTCGAAGTTCTCGGGATCGGCGGCATCGGGTCCGGCCTCGATGACGAAGCTGTCGCCGTTCTTGCCGGTCACCGCCTTGCCCTTCTCCAGACCGAGGACGGTGACCTCGTGTCCGGCCTCGCGGAGCCGGTCGTACGGGACCCGGAACTCTGCGTCCTCGTAGACGTTGTCGAGCAGGAATGCGATGCGAGCCATGTCCCCTGACTACTCCGGTCGGCGGATGCAGACAAGCGCACCACGCCCGTGCGGGTGGGCCTGCGGCCCCGGGTCGGCGGCGCTTCGGTCGGTCGTCGGCGGCAGACTGGCGGCGTGGGAGTGGATCCGACCAAGGTGCTGCGGGAGCTCGCCGCCACAGCAAGCCGGGCCGACCGGCTGGCCCACCTCGCCGCTCTGCCGGACCGGCCGGCCGATGTCGTGGCCTGGCCGGACTGGGTGCCGGAGACCGTGCGATCCGCGCTGGCGGCTGTCGGAGTACGTGAGCTGTGGGCGCACCAGGTCGCGGCGGCGGACCACGCGTACGCCGGTCGGCATGTCGTCGTCTCGACCGGAACCGCGTCGGGCAAGTCGCTTGCCTACCTGCTGCCGGCCCTGAGCACCCTGGTCACCGCCGACGAGCCACGCGGCCCGCGGGACCGGCCACCCACGGTGCTCTATCTGGCGCCGACCAAGGCGCTGGCCCGTGACCAGTTCGCCGCCGTCGAGACTCTCGCGGGCGACGAGATGCCGGGGGTGCGCCCGGCGGCGGTGGACGGCGACAACGACCGCGAGGAGCGGGCGTGGGCGCGAGACCACGCGACCTGGATCCTGGCCAATCCCGACATCTGCCATCGCACTCTGCTGCCGAGCCACGAGCGATGGGCCCGGTTCTTCGGCGGACTGCAGTACGTCGTGATCGACGAGTGCCACCACTACCGGGGCGTTTTCGGCTCGCATGTCGCTCATGTGATGCGGCGACTGCGCCGGCTGGCCGAGCACTACGGCGCCGAGCCCACGTTCGTACTCGCGTCGGCGACCGTGTCGGAGCCTGAAGTGACGGCGTCCCGGCTGATCGGTCTGTCGGTGACTCCGGTCGCCGTCGACGGCTCGCCGCGTACCGGTGCGCACGTGGCGATGTGGGAACCGCCGCTCCTCGACGGTGGGCGGGGGTCGGACGGCCAGATCCGGCGGTCGGCCACGAGCGAGTCGGCCGAGCTCATGACCGATCTGGTGGTCGCCGGTATCCGCACCCTGGTCTTCGTCCGGTCACGTCGGGCGGCGGAGACCGTGGCGGCCACCGCAGGTCGTCGCCTCGAGGAGGTGGACGCCACGCTTTCCGACCGGGTGGCGGCCTACCGCGGCGGCTACCTGCCGGAGGATCGCCGCGCCATCGAGCAGGCTCTGACGTCCGGCGAGCTCGTCGGGGTCGCGGCGACGAACGCGCTGGAGCTCGGCATCGACATCTCCGGGCTCGACGCGGTCATCTCGACCGGCTTCCCGGGCACCCGGGCGGCCCTGTGGCAGCAGTTCGGGCGGGCCGGCCGGGACCGACAGGACGCACTCGGAGTCTTCGTCGCCCGCGATGACCCGCTCGACAGCTATCTGATCCGTCATCCGGAGGCGATCTTGGGCCGGCCGGTCGAGGCGACCGTGATCGATCCCGACAACCCGTACGTCTTGGGACCGCATCTGGCCGCCGCCGCCTCCGAACTCGCGCTGACCGACGCGGATCTCGACCTGTTCGGCCCGCTCGCGGCCGAGGGCGTGGCGGCTCTGACCAGCGCGGGCCTGCTGCGGCGGCGCCCTCGCGGTTGGTTCTGGACCGCCCGCGAACGGGCCAGCGACCTGGCCGACATCCGATCCAGCGGGGGGCGGCCGGTGCAGATCGTGCACGGCGAGACCGGGCGGCTGCTCGGCACGGTGGACGCCGCGACGGCGCCGGCCACGGTCCACCAAGGCGCGGTCTATCTGCATCAGGGTGAGACCTGGCTGGTCGAGGACCTGGATCTCGACGACGCGGTGGCCGTGGTCCGCCCGGACGATCCCGACTACACGACGACCGCCCGCAGTGTGACCGAGATCGGTGTCAGCTCGACCGAACGTCAGGTGGCGTGGGGCGCGGCCGACCTGAGCTTCGGGACGGTCGCCGTCACACATCAGGTCGTGTCGTACCTTCGGCGTCGGGTCGGCTCCGGCGAAGTGCTCGGCGACGAGCCGCTCGACCTGCCGCCGCGGACCCTGGAAACCAAGGCCGTCTGGTGGACCGTCTCGGACGACCAGCTCGCCGAGGGGTGCCTCGACCGCGCCGATCTCCCCGGCGCGGCGCATGCTGCCGAACATGCCTCGATCGGCCTGCTACCGCTGTTCGCGACGTGTGACCGGTGGGACATCGGCGGGGTCTCGACCGCACGGCATCCCGACACCGACCGGCTGTCGGTCTTCGTCTATGACGGACATCCCGGCGGCGCGGGATTCGCCGAGCGCGGCTTCCGGGTGGCCGCGGAGTGGCTCGCCGCGACCCAGGAAGCGATCCGCAGCTGTGGTTGCGTCGACGGCTGCCCGTCGTGCATCCAGTCGCCCAAGTGCGGCAATCAGAACCACCCACTCGACAAATCCGGCGCGATCCGGCTGCTATCCGTATTGTTGGGGGGCGCACCTTCGCCACCACCGAGGAGTGAGGACGTCGCATGATTGCCTTCGGGGTGTTCTTGCTGCTGGCCATCGGAATCACCGCCGGGTTCGCGCTGGCCACAGGGGACGACCCGGCGACGCTCAACCTGCTCGGCTTCGACCTCGAGACCAACGATCGGGGCGTCTTCGCCGCCGGCGCACTCTGTGCTCTCGGAGTGCTTATCTCGTTCCGAGTGATCGTGATCGGCTGGCGCCGGGTCATCCGTCGCCGTCGCGAGCTCCGCGAGCTGCGCGAGACCGTCGACCAGACGACCGAGCGGATGCCCGAGGTAACCCACCATCGCCGATCCAGGTCAGACGAAACCGAGGACGACGACTCGGACGAACGCGACCACTTCGAGTCCACGCCGCGCGAGTGAGCTCGCCACGCCGGCTGTCCACTCGGGTCACGACCCCGCTGGGCCGGCTCTCGCCCGCCCGGTGAGGACCCACGACTCGCCAAGGAGCCGCGGCCCCTCGACCTGGACCCGAATCTCGACGATCTCGCCTTCGACATCACAGTCGACCAGCGCACCGCCGTTGGCCGCGGCGATCCGGTGAGCCGCGTCGCACGCGTCCTCGCCGTCGATCGCAGCCTGCGCCCCTGCCAAGGCCGCGAGGTCGGCGGCCGCCTCGGCCTGGTGCCGTGCACCGATCAGGCTCACGACACCGGCCGAAACGGCGGCGAGAAGTATCAGGATGCCGATGATCGCGAGTCCCCAGCTCGTCGCGATGCCAGCCTCGGAACGGCGACACGACGGCGCTGTCCACTGCTCTTTGTCTCTACGGGCTG
>JALDXR010000328.1:0-4805 GCA_032154865.1 Nocardioidaceae bacterium | reverse complement strand
GGCCAGACCGGGCGGATCAGCGGGCCAGACCGGGCGGACGAGCGGGCCAGATCGGGCGGATCAGCGGGCCAGATCGGGCGGATCGCCGGACCAGACCGGGCGGATCGGCGGTCAGTGCGGGTGGCGTAGTCGCTCGAGCCAGGCGTGGGCGTCGTCGAAGTCCTTGTCGGAGGTGCCGTCGCGGATGACCGGCGCGGCGCCGTCCAACCGTGCGTACGAGCCGAGGAACCGTACGTCGGCGCAGATCCGACGCAGCCCCATCAACGCCTCGCCGACCCTGGCGTCGTCGAGATGCCCTTCGCAGTCGATCGAGAAGCAGTAGCGCCCGAGCGCCGCACCGGTGGGCCGCGACTCGATCCGGGTCAGGTTCACTCCCCGCAAGGCGAACTCGTCCAGCACCTCCATCAAGGCCCCGGGATGGTCGTCGCGGATGAACGCGACCAGCGACGTCTTGTCCGTCCCGGTTCGCGGCGGCACCGGTCCGGGCCGCGCCACCATGACGAACCGGGTCTCCGCGTCCGGGTTGTCGCCGATCTCGTGCTCCAGCACGGCGAGCCGATAGTGCTCCGCGGCGATCGGCGCGGCGATGGCGGCGTCGTAGACCGAGTCCGGCGCGGCGACGATCGCGGCCGCCTGTGCGGTCGACGCGACGTCGACGACCTCCGCATCGGGGTGGTGCGTCGACAGCCATCGCCGACACTGCGCGGCCGCGTGCGGATGAGTGGCGATCCTGCGTACGGTGAACGGGTCGCGACCCGGTCGGGCTAGCAGCGCGAACCGTACCGGCACGGCCATCTCCCGCGTGATGATCAGCGGATCACCGGCCGCCAGCTCGTCCAGCGTGACGGTCACCGAACCCTCAACCGAGTTCTCGATCGGGACGACCGCGCCGTCGGCGGCACCCGAACGAACGGCGTCGAGCGCGGCCGTGACGGACGGTTCTGGCTGCAGATCGGCTCGGCTGGCGGCCGGCACCGTACGCAGTGCGGCTTCGGTGAAGGTCCCCTCGGGACCAAGGTACGCGTAACGAGCAGGGGGCACACCAGGCATGGCCCACAGGTTAGGTCAGCCGGTTTTGCGCGCTCCCGGTCGGTGGGAGGTGCCTCGGACCGACCACAAGAGCGCAAAACCGTGAGTACGAGCGGCGGCGGGCATGCCATCGTGGGGCGGTGGACATCATCGCGTCGCTCCCGGCGTTCCTGCTCGCCGTCGTCTTGATCTCGGCGTCCCCAGGTCCGGCGCTCGCCCTGATCACCAGGCGGGCGGCGCTCCAAGGCGCTCGCGGCGCGCTGCCCACGATCCTCGGTCTCGAGGCCGGTCTGTACGCGTGGGCGCTGCTCGCCGGCGCCGGACTCGCGGCCCTCGTCGCCGCCTCGGAGACCGCCTACCTCGTCCTTCGCATCGTCGGCGCGATCGTGCTGCTCGCCCTCGGGGTACGGGCCTGGCGTGCGGCGTGGACCGACCGGGCCGAGGCGACTGGGACACCGGCAGCACCGCAGCAGCGCAGCGGCTGGTTCGCCTTCGGTGAGGGCGCCGTCGTGCAGTTGGCCAACCCCAAGGCCGCGGTGTTCATGTTCGCGTTCTACCCGCAGTTCGTCCCCGCCGACCGGCCGCTGTTGCAGACCACGGCGGTGCTGGCGCTGCTCCAGGTCGCCATCGAGCTCTGTCTCTACGGCGGGTTCGCCCTCGCGATCGGCCGGGCCGGCGCCTGGTTCCGGCAGCGGAGGATCCGGCGTCGGCTGGAGGCGGCCAGTGGGACCGTCCTGATCGGGCTCGGTGTCCGGATGGCAGTCTCCCAGCGCTAGTCAGCTAGATTCGCCGACATGACCGGCGTTGCCGACCGTGGGTACGAAGATCTCGGCTACGCCCGACTCGACACCGACCGGGCGAGCCGTACCGGCGACCCCGAAGTCATCTATGGCAGCGGCAAGAAGCCGGCCCAGGTCGTCGAGCTCCTCGCCCGACTACACGCGTCGCATCCCGATCGGGCCGTGCTCGCCACCCGCCTCAGTGACGACGCGATCCCCGCGATCGAGACGGATCTCCCCGCGGCGACCATCGATGGTGTAGCCCGGGCGGCCTGGCTCGGGCCGCTCCCCGAGCCGCGGGGCCGGGTCTGCATCGTGTCGGCCGGCACCTCCGACGCACCGGCCGCTCGCGAGGCAGCCGTGACGACCCAGGTGTACGGCGCGAACGCGGTCGAACTCACCGACGTCGGCGTCGCCGGCGTACATCGGCTGCTCGCCGTCAAGGACCAGCTCGACGACGCCGACTGCCTGATCGTCGTAGCCGGCATGGAAGGCGCCCTGCCGAGTGTGGTCGGGGGTCTCACCGGCGTGCCGTTGGTGGCCGTTCCGACCAGCGTCGGCTACGGCGCCTCGTTCGGCGGCATCGCCGCGCTGCTCGCCATGCTCAACTCGTGTGCCCCGGGCGTCACCGTGGTCAACATCGACAACGGCTACGGCGCCGGCGTCTTCGCCGCCCGAGTCGCACGGCGGGCGGCCGCTCCAGCCGCGCCGAGCGCCGACGCATGATCGGTTGGCTCGACTGCTCGTCGGGCGCCTCCGGCGACATGCTGCTCGGGGCGCTCGTCGGTGCCGGCGTACCTCTCGACACGATCGACACCGCCGTGCAGGCGATCGCACCCGAACCGATCCGGATCCGAGCCGAGTCGGTGACCCGGGCTGGCCTCGCCGCCACGCGGGTGCACGTCGAGGTCGCTGAGTCGGAGACGCGTCGCAGCCTCGACGACATTCTGGCGTTGCTCAAGACGGCGCCGCTCGACGATCGGGTACGGACCGGCGCCGGCGACGTGTTCGAGCGGCTGGCGCTCGCCGAAGCAGCCGTACACGGCACCGCCGTCGACCAGATCCACTTCCACGAGGTCGGTGCTCTGGACGCCATCGCCGACGTCGTCGGAGCCTGCGCCGGGCTCGTCCACCTCGGCATCGACCGGCTCACCAGCTCCACGATCGCGGTCGGCGGCGGCAGCGTCGTCACGGCCCACGGCCGACTGCCCGTGCCACCGCCGGCGGTCGCCGAGCTGCTACGTGATGTGCCATCCGTGGGCGGGCCGGCCGACCGCGAGCTGTGTACGCCCACCGGAGCCGCCCTGGTCACGACCTTGGCGAGTGCCTACGGGCCACAGCCGCCGATGCGGGTCAGCGCGATCGGCGTCGGCGCCGGCGGCCAGGACCTCGCCGGTCATGCCAACGTGCTGCGACTGTTCGTCGGCGAGGTGGTCGAGCCAAGCCATGTTGACGCGGACGGCCGTCATACCCAGCTCGTACTCGAGGCCAACATCGACGACCTCGACCCGCGCCTCTGGCCGGCCGTACTCGACCGGATCCTCGCCGCCGGCGCCGCCGATGCCTGGCTCACGCCGATCCTGATGAAGAAGGGCCGACCGGCCCACACTCTGTCGGTGCTCACCGACGCCGCCTGCCGCGCGGACGTGCTGGCCATCGTCTTCGCCGAGACCACCACCATCGGCCTGCGCGAGCGGCCGGTCGGCAAGGTCGCGCTCGACCGCGACATCCGCACCGTCGAGGTCGGCGGCGAAACGATTCGGGTCAAGGTCGCTCGCCACGAGGGCGTGGTCGTCAACGCGCAGCCGGAGTACGAGGACGTGGCCGCCGCCGCGACCGCCCTCGGCCGCCCGGTGAAGGCCGTACTCGCCGACGCCGTCGCTGCGATCCGGGGGTGGTCGTAATCGACGTCGGCCTCATGGCGCTGACCTTCGGGACGATCTTCCTTCTCGAGCTACCCGACAAGACCTTCGTCGCCACGCTGGTGCTGTCGACCCGCTATCGCCCGCTCGCGGTGTGGATCGGCGTCGGCCTCGCCTTCGGCGTGCAGTGCCTCGTGGCGGTCACGGCGGGTCAGGCGATCAGCTACCTGCCCGAGTGGGTGGTCCACGCCGTCACGCTGGTGATCTTCTGCCTCGGCGCCGTGCTCTTAATACATTCAGCACCGTCTGCTGTGGCTGACGAGAGGGAGCAGGAGGCCGAGTACGCCGAGCAGGTCCAAGGGTCCGCCGAGCGAGTACGTACGACCCGGCGTGCGGTCGTGGCGTCGTTCCTCGTCATCTTCGCCGCCGAGTGGGGCGACCTGTCGCAGCTGTTCACGGCGAGCCTGGTCAGCCGCCACGGCCATCCGTTGAGCGTCTTCGTCGCGTCGTGGGCCGCGCTGCTCGTCGTCTCCGGTCTCGCCGCGCTGGCCGGACGGTGGCTGGTGAGCCGGATGCCGCTGGCGCTGCTGCACTACATCGGCGCCGCCGTCTGCCTCGGATTCGCCGTCTGGACCGGGTACGAGCTCGTCACATCGCTCTGACGAAGCCGCGCCTCGCAAGCGCCGTGAGAGTGCGCTCTCCGGCCGGATCCCCGGCGGTCGCGGGATGGATCACCGCCTCGTCGAGCCCGGCGGCGGCGTACTCCTCGAGCCGGGTGCGGACCGTCTCGGCGTCACCGACAGCGCCGACGATGGTCGCGGCCTCCCTCGGGAGCGCCGCAACGAGTTGCTCACGATCGGCGCCTCCAGCAGCCAGCTCCACGGCGGCTCCGAAGCCTACGGCCTCGATCATCTCGCGATAGCCGCGCACGGTGAGGTAGCCCGCGATGGTGCCGAGCAGTTGGTGGTACGACTGCTCGTCGGGATCGATCGCGACCGGCAGCCAGCTCGCCAGCGGCGGGGCCGGACGCCCGGCTCGACCGGCCGCCGCATCCAGCTTGGCCCGCAGCATCCGTACCTGGTCCGGCGCCACCATGTCGATCACCATCCGATCGGCGTGCTCGGCCGCGATGGCG
>JALDXR010000327.1:0-4805 GCA_032154865.1 Nocardioidaceae bacterium | reverse complement strand
GCGGCCCCTCCGTCGTTGTCGAGCCTGGTCTTCGGCGGACCTCAGATCGGCCGGTTGAGGGCCGAGTGTGTCTCCTCGCCCTGGCCGGCACCCACCCCGTAGCTGGCGGTCTGCTCGTTTTCACCGTCGACACAGATGTTGGCCGTGGTGGCGATCTTGCCGCCGCAGTCCTCCACGGAGTACATCAGCGCGTGAGCGTCCTTGGAGTGGTCGTCGTAGAAGGCGCCCAACGCACTGCTCACCTGCGGGTGATGCACGATGCCCTGCGCGTCGGCGATGGACTGCAGCACGTTGTTGGCGCTGCTGTAGGCGTCCGGGCCGAGGCCGTGGATGTTCTTACCGGATCCGTAAACCGGGTCCGGTTCGATACCGTAGCCGCTCATCTCCAGTCTCCTTACCGATCGAACTCAACGCGCGAGCTGGTCAGCCGTTGCCGAAGAGGTTCTGGACGCGGCCCATGGTCTGCAGCTGGGTGTCGTGCGCCTGTGCGTGCTGCGTCGCCTGCACCTGCGAGAGGTCCGAGAACTCGGTGTCCCGCTGGAACTCGATCTGGCTCTTCGCCGCTAGCGCGTCGGCACCGGCCATGTCGTCGCCGAGCCCGGCGGCCGCGACGCGGTTGGCGGAAACGGCCTGGTTGATGGACTCCTGCGCCGCCGACATCTGCTGGTTGTTGAAGGTGTTGCCTTCCTCATTGGCGCTGATGTTGTGACCGATCTTCGTCATCGTTTCGCTTCCTTACTCTCCAAGACGTGGGTGGACGACTCAGATCGCCCGGTTCAGTGAGCCGAAGGTCGACTCGGCCTGGCTGGCGCCGACGTTGTAGGTCTGCGTGGCCTCTTCGTGGCCCTGCACGGCCTGACGCTCTGCCTCTGCCTTCTTGCCGGCGTATTCGGCCGAGTGCGCTGCCCGGGCCGACGTCGCGCCGGCCTGGCTGGTCAGACTCGCGTGCTGCACTTTGGCGGCCGGGCCATAGTTGGCGGCCATCAGCGTCTCGGCCATCGTGTTGATGTTGCGACCGGACTGGGCATCGATGCCGCGCTGGTCAACGATCTGGTTGGCGCCCTTGGTGACGCCACCGACCTCGTTGAGTCCCACGGACTGTGAGCTCATGTTCTCCTCCTGACGGCTTGTCACCGGCCCCTTCTCAGACCGGCTCGTTCAGCAATGACCACGAAGCTATAGCGCGAGGGGGTCACCGGCGGTGCGTTCGGTGGCTGTCGAACGGCCGGCTGTTCGATCCGGCATCGGTGACCCGGCCCGGCACTATCGTTTCTCCCCGCACCGGTGTGCGTGGTGCGAAGTGGTGGGGTTGCGAGTCGACGGAACTCGCTTCGGGCGAATGACAGGGAGAGAGAAGTCATGCCGTATCAGTGGGAGTCATATCCGGTGACCGGGCAGGCCCTGCGCACCGCCGCTGATGACACTGAAGGACGTCTGTCGCGCGTTCGAAGCGTGGTATCGCAGCCCGAGCAGGGGCATCAGAGCGCGTTGAACGCGGTCGACGACCAGCTCGACGCGAGCATGGACGACGCTCCCAGGGACGTGATCACCCAGGCGAACGACACCGAGCGGAAGGCGATCTTCGCTGCCGGCTGTCTCAAGTACTTCGCGCATGCGGTCGACATCTTCAACACCACCGGCATCAGCCCACGCTCGGTGTCGACGCTCAACACCGACTTCGCGGAGCTCGTACGAACCAAGTACGACGGCGACCTCCAGAAGGCCCGGGCGGCGGAGGAAGGGGCGTACGACAGCGAGTACGGCCAGCTCGAGGCCAACCTCGACGACGCCGCGACGCATACGTCCACGATGCTCAGCCAGGGCCCAACAGATGCGAACGTCAAGGACCTCTACTCGTGGGGCGCGCTGCCGATCACGGCGGCGCTGATCTTCCCCAACATCGACTTCTCCCACCAGGCCCTGCCCCCGGAGCAGGCCCAGGCGCTGGCCCGCTACCTCGCGGATCAGGTCAAGAACGGCGACATCGACGTCAACGACGTCAAGTTGATGAGCCTCTACAAGGGCAACGCCGACTTCTCCGCGGAGTTCTATCGCAACGTCACGCCCGACCAGATGGCGGACGCGATCACCAACCTCTCCAGCGACGCGTTCCCACCGGGCTCGCCGGCCTCTCCCGAGATGTACGCGGACGAGCGGAAGCTCTACGCGGACTTCCTCGTCGCGGCCGGCACGATGCTCGCCACCTACAGCAAGGGCACCGGCGACAATGCGCCGCCGTCGGATCTCGCTGACACCTGGGGCAACGCGATCATCAGCGAGAACCCTGAGGACCAGTACAACGCGACCGCCTTGAGCCTGCTGTTCAAGCACGGCCAAGACGGCGCGTTCGACAGCGACTTCCTCGCCGACGTGACCGAGATCGTCTACCAGTACGAGCAGGATCACAAGGACGACGGCCCGATCTGGGGCCCGCGCGCCGGCACCGACAACGGCGGCCCCCTGTACGGCCCGCAGGACCCGTTCAAGAACGGCGACATCTGGATCGGCGACCACAACTACGACCCGCTCGCCAACCTGTTCACGGCGATGAACGAGTCGCCCGAAGCCGCCGAGACCTTCTTCTCGCGCGGTGGCGAGGCCAAGTACGACGACACCGGCAAGATGATCAACGACCGGCTCCTCTACCTGCTGAAGGACCGGGTCTGGCCGACCGACGACGGCGACGGACTGGGGCAGGCCCTCGAAGGCGCGATGACCGGCTCCCGTGGCAGCGACGCCGACGCGGCGGCCGCCGCCACGCTGGCCTCGCAGATGGTCCACATCATCGCCAACGAGTCCGGCGACGGCGACGGGCCGTTCGACGACGGCTGGCGAATCCCGGAGGGCATGCGCGACAGCGTCGGCAACGTCGCCGCCTCCTACATCTCCGACATCTATCGGATCGCCCAGAACGAGACCGGCGACCCCCCGGGCGACTGGGTCTTCGGCAACGAGGCCGGCGAGGACGCCTACAAGGACGTCCTCGGCCTCACCGCGAGCAACGCAGACCTGGCGAAGCTGCTGCAGGAGGTCGGCCGGGGCGACGACAAGTCCGGCATCACCGCCGTCGTCACGGCGGGCCTGATGTACAACAACGAGCTGACCGGCGACTACATCGAGGAGTATCGGGCCGATCACCCGAACGCTCCGCTGACCATCGAAGACCTGCAGAACGGCGGGGTGCTCGGCCAGCTGACAAACCAGGCGTCGAGCACCGGCGAGGTCCTGGACTTCATCGCGAAGAACGGGATCGACGGCGGCATGGACCAGGAGAAGGACAACGCCGCCCGGCAGGAGGTCTTCGCCTCCGCCTTCGGGGTTGCCACCGAGTTCATCCCGACGCCGACGGGCAAGGTGGCGGGCGCGCTCACGTCGAGCGGGCTCAAGCTGCTCGGCGACCAGCTCGGCCAGGTGCCGGACAGTGAGACCGAGAAGTGGGCCGACGACCAGGTGGGCCAGATGCAGCAGCACCTGGAGTACCAGACCTACAACTCGCTGGTCCAGCACGGCTACCTGGACATCGGCCGCGACCCCGCCCACGGGCTACCAGCGGATGCGATCGTCGACGGGCAGATCGACCCGCGCCTCTACAACGGGGAGGGCGGTGCCGAGTCGACAGTGCAGAACGATTTCAACAACTGGGAGGACCCGCGCCCGGGCGAGACCAACGGTGCGCCGAAGACGATCTTCCAGGACTACCTCAACGCATTGGCGTCGCGCATCGCCGGCTATAAATAATGGGGCGCATGCGTCTTTCGGACTCGACTCGCCGACGGCGTCTGTTCTGGCTGGCCGGCCCGCTCAGCGCACTGCCCCTCCTCGCCATCCTGGTCGGATGCGACGACGACTCAGGAGACGCCGCCGCCGGCTTCGGCTGCGAGTTGGTCGACGAGGATGTCGTGGCAGACGTCCTCGGCGGCGATCTCGTGGCCTTCGGCGAGATCCGGCCCCCCGACATGAACTCCGACTGCGAGGTCCAGACTCGGAGCGACCCGGACAACACCTACCTCACGATCGTGGCGAGGTACCCGCCGGCCAGCGAGATCGACTCGTTGAGCAGCGAGTGGCCGCGTACGGTCGAGGCGGCCAGAGGCGACGGGTGCGACCAACCGTGGATCGCCCCGGCCGGCGAGGACGGTTTCGGGTACGCCTGTGTCGAGCGCGATCCGGGAGTGGACAGCGAGTTCACCCGGCTGGGCTCGGTGTGGGGTGACCTCTCGGTGACCGTCGAGATCGCCCGGCCGCAGGCCAAGCCGAGCGATGCGGAGGCTGCCTATCGGGTCGCGGCCAACGTCGCCGAACGCATGAACGCCGAGTGACCGTACTCCGGTTCTGACCCGCTGTGGTCAGACGTTGAAGCCCAGGGCGCGGAGCATCTCGCGGCCGTCGTCGGTGATCTTGTCCGGACCCCACGGCGGCATCCAGACCCAGTTGATCCGGTGGTCCTTGACGAGACCCTCCAGCGCCTGGGCGGTCTGGTCCTCGATCACGTCGGTCAGCGGACACGCGGCCGACGTCAGCGTCATGTCGATGGTCGCGTTGGACTCGTCGTCGAGCTCGACTCCGTAGACCAAACCGAGGTCGACGACGTTGATGCCGAGTTCGGGGTCGACGACGTCCTTCAGCGCCTCGGTCACGTCGTCGGCAGTCGCCGGCTTCGGGCCGGACAGGTCGACCTCGGGCAGGTCGTCGGCCTTGGTGCTCTCGCTCATGCCCGTCCTCGCTTCGCTGCGGGCGGCCACGAGCGAGACTCGGCTGTGTTCATTGTTCGCTCGCTACGCTCACTCATGATGCCTCCTTCGCGA
>JALDXR010000326.1:0-4830 GCA_032154865.1 Nocardioidaceae bacterium | reverse complement strand
CGGCAGTTCGGACTATCCGGCGAGAGCCAGCCGGATGGGAAGCTCGTACCGTTCAGCGCTCAGACCCGGATGAGCGGCATCGACCACGACGGCATCTCCGTCCGCAAGGGCGCCACCGATGCGGTACGACGGTGGGTCGAGGAGTACGGCGGCACCGTCCCGGGAGAGATCGAGACGATCTCGCACGGGATCTCGGTCGACGGCGGTACGCCACTGGCTGTGGCCGAGCGCGACACGCGGACCGGTGTCACCCGGATGCTCGGCGTCATCCACCTCAAGGACGTCGTCAAGGACGGCATGCGGGAGCGCTTCGGCCGGCTCCGCGCGATGGGCATCCGCACCGTGATGATCACCGGCGACAACCCGCTCACGGCCAAGGCGATCGCCGACGAGGCCGGCGTCGACGACTATCTCGCCGAAGCGACGCCCGAGAACAAGCTGGACCTGATCAAGCGGGAGCAGACCGGCGGGGCGCTGATCGCGATGACCGGCGACGGCACGAACGACGCGCCGGCGCTCGCCAAGGCCGACGTCGGCGTCGCGATGAACACCGGGACGCAGGCGGCCAAGGAAGCCGGCAACATGGTCGACCTCGACTCCGACCCGACCAAGCTCATCGAGGTCGTCGAGATCGGCAAGCAGTTGCTCATCACCAGGGGATCGCTCACGACGTTCTCGATCGCCAACGACGTCGCGAAATACTTCGCGATCATCCCGGCGATGTTCTCCGGGGTCCTGCCCGTGCTCGACAAGCTCAACATCATGAGCCTCGACACACCGCACTCGGCGATCCTGTCGGCGGTCATCTTCAACGCGCTGATCATCGTCGCGCTCATCCCGCTGGCGTTGCGGGGCGTTCGGTTCCGCGCCGAGCGACCGGAGGTCATGCTGCGCCGAAACCTGCTCCTCTACGGGCTCGGCGGGGTCATCATCCCGTTCATCGGCATCAAACTCGTCGACATCGTCATCGTCGCGTTAGGAGTCTCGTGATGCGTCGCCAACTCCGGGCCGCGCTCGGCATGCTGCTGCTGTTCACGGTGATCACCGGCATCGTCTACCCCTTGGCCGTCACCGGCGTGGCCCAGGCGCTGTTCTCCGGCAAGGCGGACGGCTCGTACATCGAGCGGAACGGCCAGGTCGTCGGCTCCTCGCTCATCGGTCAGCCGTTCACGGGTCCGGAGTACTTCCATCCGCGGCCGTCTGCGGTCGGCTACGACGGGTCGCTGAGCTCCGGCAGCAACCTCGGTCCCACGAATCCCGATCTGCTGGCGGCCGTCGAGCGGCGGGCCGACCGCTACCGCGAGGAGAACGGGCTTCCCCCGGACGCCGAGGTGCCGGTGGACGCGGTGACCGCGTCGGGCTCGGGACTCGACCCGGACATCTCGGTGGCGAACGCCCGGCTGCAGGCACCGCGAGTCGCCGAAGCGCGCGGCATGGACGTCTTCGAGGTCTACGGCCTGGTGAGCGACCACACCGCGGACCGGACGTTCGGCTTCCTCGGGGAGCCGAGGGTGAACGTCCTCGAGCTCAACCTGGCCCTCGACGACGCGCAAGAATGAGGACATGAAGCGGGGCCAGCTCCGGATCTACCTCGGCGCCGCGCCTGGGGTCGGGAAGACCTTCGCCATGCTCTGCGAGGCCCGGCGAGCCAAGGAGCGCGGTCGCGACGTCGTCGTAGGCTTCGTCGAGGTCCACGGCCGGGCCCACACGGCCGAACAGATCGGCGACCTGGCGGTGATCCCGCGCAAGCACATGGTCTACCGGCGCTCGACCTTCGAGGAGTTCGACGTCGATGCCGCGCTCGCCCGGCGACCAGCCCGGGTGCTCGTCGACGAGCTGGCGCACACCAACGTGCCCGGCAGCCGCAACCCCAAACGCTGGCAGGACATCGAGGAGCTCCTCGACGCCGGCATCGACGTCATCTCGACGCTCAACATCCAGCATCTCGAGTCTCTGAACGACGCGGTCGAGTCGATCACCGGCGTCAAACAGCGCGAGACGGTTCCCGACGAGGTCGTACGCCGGGCCGATCAGATCGAGCTCGTCGACATCACGCCGGAGGCGTTGCGGCGCCGGATGGCACACGGCAACGTCTACGCGCCGGAGAAGGTCGACGCGGCGCTGAGCCGTTACTTCCGGATCGGCAACCTGTCCGCGCTTCGTGAGCTGGCGCTGCTGTGGCTCGCGGACCGGGTCGACGAGGCACTCGAGCGCTACCGGAGCGACGAGGGCATCGCCGCGTCCTGGCCGGCCCGCGAACGCGTCGTCGTCGCTGTCACCGGTGGGCCCGAGAGCGAGGTGCTGCTGCGTCGAGCGGCCCGGATCGCCTCGCGTGGCGCGGGCGGCGAGCTGCACGCGGTGTACGTCGCGCGCAGCGACGGCCTGGTCGCGGCCGACCCGAATCAGCTGGCCCGGCAACGCGTACTCACCGAGGAGCTGGGCGGCACCCACCACACGGTCGTCGCCGACGACATCGCCGAGGCCGTCCTCGAGTTCGCCCGGGGTGTCAACGCGGCACAGATCGTCGTCGGAGTGAGCCGCCGGCGGCGCTGGAAGGCGATGCTCGCGGTCGGCGTCAGCGAACGCATCGTCGCGGGCTCCGGCGACATCGACGTCCACCTGGTCAGTCACGAGTACGCCGGGCGCGGGCCACTCGTACCGTCGCGCAGTCCGTCGCTCGGTCACCGACGCGTACTCGCCGGATGGGTTCTCGCCGTCGGTGGCTCCGCGCTGTTGACCGGTGTCCTGGCCGCGACTCGCGATCTCCACGAGCTCTCGTTCGAGGCGATGCTGTACCTGGCGCTCACCGTGATCTGCGCGCTGGTCGGCGGCTGGTGGCCGGCCGTGACGGCGGCCGTACTCGACGCCTTGCTCCTCAACTTCTTCTTCATCAACCCGCTCTACACCCTGAGCGTCGCCGACCCGGTCGCCGTACTGGCGCTGGTGCTCTTCCTCGTCGTGGCGATCTCGGTCGCGTCGGTCGTCGAGCTGGCCGAGCGCCGAAGAGCCGAGGCGAACCGGGCCCAGGTCGAGGCCGACACGCTGACGCTGCTCAACCACGTGCTGCTACGCACCGATCATGCTGTGGTGGCGTTGCTGGAGCTGCTGTGCGAGACCTTCGGCGCGACGTCGGCCGCCCTGCTCCGCAACGAGGACGGCGGCTGGTCCACCATGGCGGCGGTCGGTCCGAACCCGGCCATGGATCCCGACCAGGCCGACACCGAGACCGAGGTGTCCGACCACACCATGCTCGCGCTTCGAGGGCTGCTGCTGTCGGCGCAGGAGCATCGGGTGCTCTCGGCGTTCGCGACGCACCTCGCCGTCGTGATGGACCGTGAGGAGCTGGCGCGCAAGGCCGCGAGCGTCCAGCAACTCGAGGAGGGCAACCGGATCCGGACCGCGCTGCTGGCGGCGGTGTCCCACGACCTGCGTACTCCGCTCGCCGGCATCAAGGCCGCCGTCTCCAGCCTGCGCGCCGAGGACATGGACTGGACGCCGGAGGACGAGCGGGATCTGCTCGCGGCCGTGGAGGAGTCGGCCGACCGGCTGAACGCGATCGTCGCCAACCTGCTCGATCTCAGTCGCCTGCAGACCGGCGTCGTCGCGCCCACCACGCGCGTCGTCGGACTCGACGATGTCGTCGCTCGGTGCGTCCAGACCGTGTCGGAGCCGGCCCGGGTGGAGCTGAGCTTCGCGCCGGAGCTGCCCGACGTACGCGTCGACCCCGGGCTGCTCGACCGGGTCGTCGCCAACCTCGTCGACAACGCGCTCCACCACGCGCCGCCCGGCACCCACGTCCAGGTCGCCGCGAGCAGCCTCGGTGATCGAGTGCAGCTGCGCGTGGTCGATCGCGGGCCGGGCGTGCCCGATGCCGACAAGGAGCGCATCTTCGAGCCGTTCCAGCGGCTGGGCGACGCGCCCGGGGGAGACGGGGTGGGTCTGGGTCTGGCCGTGGCGAAGGGACTCGCCGAGGCGATGGGTGGTTCGCTGACCGCCGACGACACGCCGGGTGGCGGACTGACCATGATCGTCGAGCTGCGCGCGGCGCCGATCCGCCGCGTCGAGGAAGTGACGGCATGAACGGGGCGCTCCGGTGACGTCGGTGCTGGTCGTCGACGACGAGTCCGCGATGGTCCGTACGCTCTCGATCAACCTGCGCGCAAGGGACTACGACGTACTCGTCGCCGGTGACGGCCGTACCGCCTTCGACGTGTGTCGCGAGGAGAAGCCCGACGTCGTCCTGCTCGACCTCGGCCTGCCCGATCTCAGCGGCGTCGAGGTGCTGCGGAAGCTCCGGACCTGGAGTCAGGTCCCGGTCGTCGTGCTGTCGGCGCGGCACGGGTCGGACGACAAGGTCGAGGCGCTCGACGAGGGCGCCGACGACTACGTGACCAAGCCGTTCGGCATGGACGAGCTGCTGGCGCGAGTACGGGCCGCCGTGCGGCGCTCCGGTGGGTCCGAGGCCGACGCGGTGGTCGAGACCGAGGCGTTCCGGCTCGATCTGGGCGCGAAGCAGGCCTGGCGGGACGGGAGCGAGGTACCTCTGCCGCCGACCGAGTGGAGTCTGCTGGAGGCGCTGGTACGCCGCCCGGGTCGACTGGTGCCGCAACGGCAGCTGCTCAAGGACGTCTGGGGACCCGCCTACGGCTCGGAGACCCACTACCTGCGGGTCTACATGGCGCAGCTGCGCCGCAAGCTCGAGCCCGACCCGGCTCGCCCCCGGCACCTCGTCACCGAGCCCGGGATGGGCTATCGCTTCGTCGCCTGACGCTCATCCGCCCGGTTTGGCCCGGTCATCCGCCCGGTTTGGCCCGGCCATCCGCCCCGGAT
>JALDXR010000325.1:0-4833 GCA_032154865.1 Nocardioidaceae bacterium | reverse complement strand
CGCGACGGTGGCCTCCGACGCTCACGTCGACATGGCGACCGCGATCACGATGCTGGGTCGGCTGCTGTGCTCCGGCCTGGTGGAGCGCACTGGCGACGGTTGGCGACTGGCTCCGCAGGCCGCGCAGGCGCTGCGGCATCGATGACCGCGGCGGGTCGGCTTGCCGATCCGAGGACCAGGATGGCGCGGACCGCTGCATGACGGCGGCGCCTCGGCAGCCGATCCGAGGACCAGGACGTGCGCAGAGGCTGCGGCGTCGATGACGGCGGCGCGTCGGGTTGCCGATCTACCGGACCAGGACGCATGGTTCGAGGGTGGGTGACGGATCGAGAGACCGTGCCGCCGAACCGGGCGGCGAAGCGTGGTCGGCGACGATCGACGTCTACGAGCGTCACCTGCGCGACGAGCGTGACTTGTCGCCCAACACAGTCCGCGCCTACGTCACCGACCTGATCGCGCTGGCCGAGCACGCCGAGCGATTGGGACGGCACGACCCGGCCGACCTCGACCTCCAGGTGCTGCGTAGCTGGCTCGCCAATCTGCAGACCCGCGGCAAGGCTCGGACCACGCTGGCCCGCCGGGCTGCGGCCGCTCGCGTGTTCACCCGATGGCTGGTGCGGACCGGCCGGGCGAGCGAGGATGCCGGCGCGATGCTGGCGTCGCCCAAGCGCCATCGCAAGCTGCCACCGAGCCTGCGCGGGTCTGAGATTCGAGAGCTGCTGGACGCCACCGAGGCGACTGCCGTCGAAGACGGCGCGATCGGCCGCCGCGACGTGGCTGTCCTGGAGCTGCTCTATGCGACTGGCATCCGGGTCGGCGAGCTGGTCGCCCTCGACATGGACGATGTCGACCGCGAACGCAATCTGGTGCGGGTGTTCGGCAAGGGACGCAAGGAGCGCTCGGTGCCGTTCGGTGCGCCGGCCGGGCAGGCCCTCGAGACCTGGCTTCGTCGATCCCGGGGGGAGCTGGCGACGGAGCGGAGTGGATCGGCGCTGTTCCTCGGCGCCCGCGGCGGGCGAGTCGATCCGCGCACGGTCCGCCGGATGGTTCATCGGCGGCTGGCCGCGGTTGACGGCGCGCCGGACATCGGTCCGCACGGCTTGCGGCACACGGCGGCCACGCACCTTCTCGAGGGCGGAGCCGACTTGCGCAGCGTTCAGGAGTTGCTCGGCCACGCATCGCTCGCGACCACCCAGCTTTACACCCACGTCAGTGGCGACCGGCTGCGCAAGGCCTACCGGCTGGCGCATCCGCGAGCCTGAAGCGCGACTGGCCGAA
Source organism: Nocardioidaceae bacterium (assembly GCA_032154865.1). Taxonomy (GTDB): domain Bacteria; phylum Actinomycetota; class Actinomycetes; order Propionibacteriales; family Nocardioidaceae; genus DATFRX01. The sequence goes on along the minus strand of JALDXR010000325.1, from coordinate 3,555 downwards.
CTCCCGGCTGGCGCGTTCGATTGCGCGGCCGGGCTCAGGTGCACTGCCGGGATCACGTGCACCGCCTGGGCCGCGAGCACGGCCATGACGCTCGGGTCCAGCCCCTCACCCGCGGACCTGGCTCACTCCTGTTCAGCGCAGGTCAGCCCGCACCCAGCACACCCCCGATCATCATCCCGCCGCCGAGGACGAGTCGTCGGGACGCTGTTTCCGCGGTGGCCGCGTCGTGGAACGGCAAGAGCCGGACTGGCCCGGTCCCGCCGACCAGCAGCTCCAACGGGTCCAGATAGGTCTCGCCGGCGATCCGGCCCAGGTGGAGACAGGCGCTCGGCCAGCAGTGACTCGCGACCAGCTCCAGTCGGCCGACGACCTGGCCGGACCGTACTCGATCGCCGACGTCGACCGCCCCGATCACGGGCTCATAGGTCGATCGCTCGTCGCCGTGCTCGATCACCACGACGCCGCGGCCGGCCACCATGCCGACGAACCGGACTCGCCCGTCGGCCACGGCCAGCACGGACTGGCCGATCCGGCCTGAGAGGTCGATGCCGCGATGGCCGGCGCCGTAGGGGTCCTCCGGCGGGTCGAAGGTCCTGGCGACCTCGGGACGTGGAGCGAGCGGCCAGCCCCAGCGCTCACCACCGGAGCCCGATCGAGCGGACGCCGTGGTGGCGAACGTGTCGGCGACCGATCCCAGCAGCAGGGTGGCGGCGAGTGCGAGCAGCAGGGTGAGGTGACGAGGTCTCATGCCTCGGAGCGTGGCCCGAAGCGACCAGCGGGCTGAGCCTGGAATCGGTCGGCTGTGGATGTCCGCCGCGGTCGAGCGGCCTGGGGATCGAGTGGGCCAGGCTCGAGGTCAAGGCCTCACTTTCGACGGAGCAGCGGCATGGCCGCCCGAGCCACCACGCTCTGCCGCTTGGTGCGCGCCTCCTCCGCGTCGGCCAGGGTCATCGCGCGCAGTCCGACGTTGATGCCGAGCCAGCGCAGCGGTTCGGGCTCCCATTGCCGGCTGCGGTGGCCGACCCACGGGAGATCGACCAGATCGGTCTCACGATCGAGGATCAGGTCGGCGAGCGTACGGCCGGCGAGGTTCGACGTGCCGACGCCGTCGCCGACGTAGCCACCGCCCCAGGCCATGCCGGTCGCTCGCTCGAGGCCAACCGAGGCGTGCCAGTCGCGCGGCATCCCGATCGCGCCGCCCCAGCCGTGGGTGAAGGTCACGCCGCGCAGCGCCGGCAGCAAGTCGATCAGGGTTTTGCGGAGATCCGCGAACACCCGCGGCTCCTGGTCGTAGTCGGGTCGTACGGAGGAGCCGAAGTGATAGGGCGCGCCGCGGCCGCCGAAGGCGATCCGGCCGTCGTGGGTGCGCTGGCCGTAGATGAGCAGATGGCGCCCGTCGCTGAAGGTCTGGCGCTCGGCGAGTCCGGTGTCGGCCCAGAACGACTCCGGCAGCGGGTCGGTGACGACCATCAGCGAGTAGACCGGCGCCAGGACGCGTCGATGTCCTGGGAACCGCGCCGTGTAGGCCTCGGTCGCGCGTACGACGATGTCGGCCCGGACCCGGCCCGCGTCGGTCGCCACCGAGCCCGGCTCGATCGAATGCACCGGCGTCTGCTCGTACAGCCGAACGCCGCGATCCTCGACGGCCCGAGCAAGCCCGCGGACCAGGCGAGCCGGATGGATCGCCGCGCAGTGCGGTGTGTAGGTGCCCCCGACGACGTGCGTGGCGTCGAGGTGCTTGCGGGCCTCGGACGCGTCGAGCAGCCGCAGGTCTTCCGGCCCGAATCCCCACTCGCGGGCCTCGTCGACCTCTGCCTTCGCCCGTCGAAGCTGCGCCTTGGACCGGGCCACGACGACGGTTCCGCCGCGTTGGTAGTAGGCGTCGATCCCCTCGTCGGCCGCCGCCCGGCCGACCTCGACCACGGTGTCATGCAGCGCGCGATGCAGCCGGATGGAGCCGTCCCGGGTGCCGCGTCGCGCCACGGCCGACAGCGACGCAGGGAACAGCGCACTGCACCAGCCGCCGTTGCGGCCGGACGCGCCGAAGCCCGCGATCTCGCGTTCGAGCACGACGATCCGGAGACTCGGATCGAGCCGGGACAGGTAGTACGCCGTCCACAGCCCGGTGAACCCGGCACCGACGATGGCCACGTCGCACGTCATCGACTCCGGCAGCGCCGGGCGCGGCTCGAGCAGGTCGTTCGCTGTTGCGTGCCAGAAGGACAACCGGCGGTAGGTCGGTGCGGAGGACATGGCGCGGTCAGCGCACCCCCCACGCGTACGTCTGCTTGCGCAGCCGGAGGTAGACGAACGACTCCGTACGCAGCACGCCGGGAATCGCCCGGATCCGGTTGGACAGCACCTCCAGCAGGTGCTCGTCGCTCTCGCACACCACCTCGGCGAGCACGTCGAACCCCCCGGCGGTGATCACGACGTAGTCGATCTCGGGCATGTCCGCGAGGGCGTCAGCCACCTGCTCCACGGACCCTTCGACCGTGACGCCGATCATCGCCTGGCGCGGAAACCCCACCTCGAGCGGGTTGGTGACCGCGACGATCTGCATGATGCCGTTGTCGAGGAGTCGCTGGACCCGCTGACGCACCGCTGCCTCGGAGAGGCCGACCGCCTTTCCGATGGCGGCGTACGGGCGCCGCCCGTCTTGTTGCAATTCCTCGATGATGGCTTTGGACACATCGTCGAGAGTCATGCCACGCTCGTTGTTGCGGCGCGTGAGCGCCTTGTCCTTGCGGGTTACCACGGACTTAGCGTAACGGACCCGATCTACTGATCCCTGCGCAAGATGCGTGATTCGCCTTAGGTTTCCGTTGCAAGCAGGTATCGCGACGACGGAATCCCTTGTCAGCGCCCGAACGCCGTGCCACGATGCGGTCGAGGGTCGGTCGTACCCCAGGGCAGGAGGCTGGCTAGATGGCTCGGGTGTCACGGCGGACGCTCCTGAAGGGTGCCGGCGCCGCGGCATTTCTCGGCGGCAGCGCTGCGGTTCTTCCCATGTTCGAACTGCAAGGGGCCAAACAGACCCCGCAGACCTGCCCAAGCACTGACCTGTCGGCGTCAGAAAAAGAACTGATCATCTCGAACTGGCCGGCCTACATCGACCCGCGTAACAATCCGGACTCGACGTACGCCGTGTTCCAGGAGCAGACCGGGATTGAGGTCTCCTACACCGACGACGTCAACGACAACATCGAGTTCTTCGGCAAGATCGTCAACCAGATGCGGGCCTGTGAGCCGGTCGATCGCGACATGTTCATGCTGACCGACTGGATGGCCGCCCGGATGATCAACCTCGGGTGGCTCCAGAAGCTCGATCACGCGAACCTGCCGAATGTCGACGCGAATCTGCTGCCGGCCCTCAAGAGCCCGCCATGGGATCCGAACCGGGACTACTCCGTGCCGTGGCAGAGCGGCCTCACCGGGATCGCGTACAACGCCAGCGTCACCGACCCGGTCGGGAGCTTCTCCGAGCTGCTGACCCGATCCGACCTCACGGGCCGGGTCACCGTCCTCACCGAGATGCGCGACACGATGCTGTTC
>JALDXR010000324.1:0-4837 GCA_032154865.1 Nocardioidaceae bacterium | reverse complement strand
GTGATGGCGATGGCGAAAACGCCGTCGCTGAACGCCTCCATGCGCCCCGTCCGATAGCGCCCAGCGCTTTCGTGCGGCTCGGTCACAGCACGATTCTGCCCGACTCCCGACGCGACGACGTCGCGAACATGCCGCCGATCAGTGCAGTTGAGCCACCCGATCGGCGTAGCGCCGCAGGTAGAGCGGCCAGCCGTCATCGCCGGCGACGCCGTCGCGCTCGGCCTGCCAGCCCTCACCGTGGCGCTCGAGGTTTCGGTGCTCGAGCTCGACGCGGGTTCGCTCGGGGGTCTCGGCGACGAAACGCACTTCCCACTCGCTGGTCTTCTCGAGGTCGGTCTCGATCTGCCATTGCGGGCTGATGTCCCAGCTGAGAAGGACCCGGTTGGGCGGCTCGTACGCGAGGACCCGGGCCCAACGACACACGCTTCCATCGACACCACGGTCGTAGAGGTGGCCACCGACGCGAGGCTCGAACACCGTCTCGGCGATCTCGACGCCGAGCATGTTGTGCTCGGGAGGCTTGAAGCTGCCGAAGTCCTCGGTGAAGACCTTGAACGCGCGCTCGATCGGCGCCTCAACGACGATCGACGCGTTCACCGAAGTATCTGTCGCGTGGGTCATGAGATCTCCCTAGGTGGTTGCTCGACGACCGACTTGTAGGCCGCGAGCGTGTTGTTCCAAAACCGATCGAGTTCGGCGCGAAGCGCAGCGAGCCCGTCGGGGTCGACGTGGTAGATGCGCTGCTTGCCGGCTCGGATGTCGATGACAAGGCCGGCGTCTTTCAGCACCTTGAGATGTTGCGAGACCGCAGGCCGGCTGACCGGCAGATCGCTGGCCAGCTCGCCGACCGCCGAGGGGTACGCGGCCAGCCGCTCGAAGATCGTGCGGCGGGTCGGGTCGGCCAGTACGGCCCAGCTGCTCTTCGCGTAAGTCATCACTAACACGTAAGCGTAGCCTTACGCGTTATCGACGTCAACCGGGTCCTCGGACGTACCGCGTAGTAGGGCTTGTCACGAGTGGTCCGATTGGTATGGTGATCCGGCCCGCGAGTGGACTCGGCCGCTTCTGTCCTCTGGAGCCTCGCGCGGACTCGGGCCGCCAACGGCCGATTGCCTACTGGGGGTTGAAAGCCCTGATGCCCACGCATCGACGTATCCTGCCGCGCCCGGAATCCGGTGTGCTCCGTGTCGCGATCGCCTTCGTGCTCTTGGTCAGCGCGCTGGCGGCGGGGCGCGCAGCGACCGGCTCGGAGCCCTCGCTGCTCGCCGAGTCGGCCGCCGCGCAAGATCGGCCGAACGTCGTCGTGATCATGACCGACGACATGCGACAAGACGATCTGCGCTGGATGCCGAACACCCGCCGACTCCTCGCCGTCGCCGGCGCCCGGTTCACCAACTCGTTCGCGCCGTACCCCCTGTGCTGTCCGGCTCGCGCCTCGTTCCTGACCGGCCAGTACACCCAGAACAACGGGGTCTGGTCCAACAAGCCGCCGTTCGCCTTCGCTTCGCTCGACGACACGGCCACCCTGCCCGTCTGGCTCGAGAACGCCGACTACAACACCCTGTTCCTCGGCAAGTACCTCAACGGGTACGGCGGGCAACCGCTGGCCGACGGCAGCTCATCGGTCGAGTACGTGCCCCCCGGCTGGACCGATTGGCGCGCCGCCGCCGGCGGCATTCCGGCCAGCGATCCGAACAGCGGCGGGACCTACCGCTACTTCGACATGACGCTCAACATCAACGGCGAACTCAAGGGGAATCAGGGCACCTACTCCACCCGGCTGCTCGGCGACCAGAGCGTCGGCCTGATCCGTCAGTACGCGCCGTCGGACCGGCCGTTCTTCCTCTGGGCCAACTACGTCGCGCCCCACGACGGCGGCCCCCGCGAGGCCGACGACCCGGCCCGAATCAGGCTCGCAGACGGCCGGATCACCAACATCCGAACCCCGGCAGTCCAGGACCGCTACAAAGGACGGTTCGATGCCGAGATCACCAAGACTCCCGGCCTTCCGGCTGAGGCCGACGTGTCCGACAAGCCGAGCTTCATCCAGAGCCTGCCCCCAATCAACCAGGCCGAGCGGCAGGCGATGCGCGAGGCAGCGCGTCAGCGTGCCGAGTCGCTGGCGATCCTCGACGAAGAGGTGGCCGACACCATCGGCGCACTACGGCAGGCCGGCGAGCTCGGCAACACCGTGGTGATGTTCACCTCCGACAACGGTTACTTCCAGGGCGAGCACCGGATGCGGCAGGGCAAGACCCTGCCGTACGAGCCGTCCCTCCGTACCCCGCTTCTGATCCGCGGCCCCGGCATTCCGTCCGGCGTCACGAGAAGTACGCCGTTCCTCACCATCGACTTCGCACCCACGATCCTGGACGTCGCCAACACCGCGCCGCCCACCTCGATCGACGGCCAATCCCTGCTCGCGGCCGCGAAGACCGGCGGGTCCGGCTGGGGTCGCCCGGTGCTCACCCTGACCGGCCCGCAGAAGACCGTCGCCAAGGCCAACGACGCGGGTACGCCGCTCGAAGTCGAGCCGGTCGCCGCACCGGCGGAGCCGTACACGGTCGGAGTCCGAACCCAGCAGTACCTCTACGTCGAGCACCGGTCCGGCGAGATCGAGCTCTACAACATGCGCAACGACCCCGAGCAGCTCGACAACCTGGCGGACGTGGGACGTTACTCCAGCACGCGACAACGGCTCTCCGCGATCCTGGACGACCTACGGACCTGCGCCGGCGCCGACTGCCGACGCAAGCTGTCCTCGTGGTGAGGGCGCAGCCGTAGGCGCACGACGGTCAATCACGGTCGAGGAACTCCCGGGTGAGCGTGTCCGCCACCCAGGATTCGTACTGGTCCGGGGCCCAGGTCCGGGTCACGGTGAGCAGGTGGAACAACTCCGGGCTGAGCAGTGCGCTGTAGTGCTCGGCTGCCAGGTCGAACTCGAGGCCCGGCCGCAGCGCGTCCCCGAGCACGGCGCGCAGGTTTCGGGACTGGGTGTCGAGTCGTGAGGCGAGCATGCGTTCCTGGAGATCGGCGGCGAAGGGGTGTCCGTCGGCGGCGGCGCGGCGGACAGCGTGGATCGGGCTGGCGCGTCCGAGGGTCTCGCAGCTGAGGCCGACCAGACGACGAAGTCGTTCTGCCGGGTCGGGCAGTGCCGCGAAGCTGCGGATCCGGTCTTGTTGTGCGCTCCGATCGGGGTCGTTCGGGCCGGCAACCGCCATTGCCCAGACGCCCTCGAGAAGTCCCTTCTTGCCTCCCAGGGAGGCATAGATGGTGTCCGGGGAGACGCCGGCCGCCTCGGCGACGCCCTTCACGGTGGTGCCGGCGTAGCCGCGGGTGAGGAACAGGGTGCGCGCCGCCGCGAGAACGCGGTGCCGGGTCTGGTCGGCTTGCTCGGCCCGCAGCGGTGAGTGGTACGCCCTCGGGGCCTTGACATTCCCGCTCATGTGGAGGATCGTACTCGACATATATTCATTCCAGTCCTACTCGGACGGATTATGGGCGTAGGCCATGGAGACAGCGCGTCTGGAGTACGAACAGCGAGGTGCCGGCCCGGCGGTGTTTCTGGTGCACGCCGGCGTCCACAGCTCGTGGTTCGCGCCCATGTACGAGGAGCGGTCGCTGGACGGGTTCCGCGTGATCCGCCCGATCCGACCGGGATACCGACACAGTCCGGCGCCATCCGAGCCGGCCAGCCTCGCCGCCCATTCCCGCGCCTGCGGACGGCTGCTGCGGGAGCTTGGCGTCGAAGGGGCGTACTGGGTCGGCCATTCGTCGAGCTGCTGCATCGGTTTGCAACTCGCACTCGACCAGCCAGAGCTGGTCGCGGGGCTGGTTCTGTACGAGCCCGCCAAGCCATCGGGTCAGATGCGGGCTGCGAACGCCGCGTCCTACGTGACACCGGCGCTCGCGGCCGCAGCGGAGGGTGACGTCTCCGGTGCCTTCGACGTGTGGCTTCGGGGAGTAGGAGGCGACGGCTACCGCTCCGTCCTGCTGGACACGATCGGCGAAGCAGCGCTGACCGAAGCCGAGCGGGAGTCGGCGTACTTCTTCGCCGACGAACTCCCAGCCGTCGGGGCGTGGCAGTTCGGACCATCCGAAGCCGCTCGAATCGACGTCCCGGTCCTCGTCGTGCACGGCGCACGCTCCAAATCCTGGTTCGCCGAGAACACCGCACTGCTCACGGACATGCTCCCCAACGCCCACTCGCTCACCCTCGAAGGCGCGGACCATCTGGCACCCCTCACCCACCCGGCCGACCTCGCCGGTGTCATCGCCGAGTTCGTGAGCGCCTGCGCCGCCGCGGCACGACGTCCCGCATAACCTGCGCACACCGGCTAGATCCCGAAAGTCCAGAACGCCTCGATGGAGCGATGCGGTCATAGAGCCGATGGGCGATTGCCATTGGTCTCGAACGACTCTCCGGGGCCTATCGAAGGCCTCTAACACGCCGGTCCAGCGTGCGTCAGGTTGAGCCTATGAGACGGGTGATTGTTGACCGGTACGGCGGCCCCGAAGTCTTGAGCGTGATCGAGGAGGCGGACCCCCGGCCGGGTCCGGGCGAGGTGCTCGTCAAGGTCTTGGCGGCGGGGGTGTCGTTCACCGACTCCCAGCTGCGCGCCGGCACGTACCTCCCAGGCGCCCCGAAGCCGCCGTTCACGCCCGGTTACGAGCTCGTCGGCGTCGTCGAACAGCTCGGTCCGGGTTGCTCGCGGTTACGAGTGGGCGGACCTGCCAGAGGAAGAGCTCACCCACCTCGAGGGCTACCTGGGCTCGGCTCCAGTGCGGATCGGCAATGGGGCAGCGACCCAGTTGCAGCTCGACATCTACGGCGAGC
>JALDXR010000323.1:0-4839 GCA_032154865.1 Nocardioidaceae bacterium | reverse complement strand
GCTGCGCCGCGGGATCCAGGGAGGATCCTCGTGTCAGACTCGTCTCGGCACTTTCGATGTTGGGATCGTCGCCACACTGGCGCACCGACAGCCGAGACTTGGGGTCAAGTCCTTTGGCGTGGTGTACGACGGTTGATCCTTCGTCGTTGTTGTTCAGGCTGTGATGGCTTGGAGCTCGGGCTCGGTGGCTTCCTGTTCGTTGATGGCGGTGTTGACGGCCTGGGCGCGGGCGAGGACGTCGAGTCCGAGGTAGCGACGGCCTTCGGCCCACTCGTCGTGCTGCTCGGCGAGCACGGCGCCGACGAGGCGGATGATGGCGGGCCGGTCGGGGAAGATCCCGACCACGTCGGTGCGGCGGCGGATCTCGCGGTTGAGCCGCTCGTTGGGGTTGTTCGACCAGATCTGGCGCCAGACCTCTTTGGGGAACGCGGTGAACGCCAGGATGTCGGCGCGCGCTTCCTCCAGGTGCTCAGCAACCGCGGGGAGCTTCTCGGTCAGGGCGTCGACGACCCGGTCGAACTGGGCGTGCACCGCCTCGGTATCGGGCTGGTCGTAGATCGAGTGCAGCAGCGCCTTGACCCAGCCCCAGGAGCTCTTCGGGGTGATCGACATCAGGTTGGCGGCGTAGTGGGTGCGGCAGCGCTGCCACGAGGCGCCCGGCAACGTGGCGCTGATCGCGGCGGTCAGGCCTCGATGGGCGTCGGAGGTGACCAGCTTGACCCCGGCCAGGCCGCGGGCACACAGGTCGCGGAAGAAGCCCAGCCAGCCAGCGCCGTCCTCGCTGCTGGTGACCTGCACGCCGAGGATCTCGCGGTGTCCGTCGGCGTTGACGCCGGTCGCGACCAGGGCATGGACTGGGACGACCCGGCCGCCCTCGCGGACCTTGAGCACCAGCGCGTCGGCGGCCACGAAGGTGAACGGTCCGGCCTCGGCCAGTGAGCGGGCGCGGAACTCCTCGACGTGAGCGTCGAGCTCGCCGGCCATCTCGCTCACCTGCGATTTCGACAGCCCGGTTATCCCGAGGCTCTGCACGAGCTTGTCCATCCGCCGCGTCGAGACCCCGAGTAGGTAGCAGGTCGCCACCACCGAGGTGAGCGCCTTCTCGGCACGCTTGCGGCGCTCCAACAGCCACTCCGGGAAATAGCTACCCTGGCGGAGCTTGGGGATTGCCACGTCGATGGTGCCGGCGCGAGTGTCGAAGTCGCGGTGCCGATAGCCGTTGCGCCGGTTGGTCCGCTCCTCGCTGACGGTGCCGTACGCGGCGCCACACACCGTGTCGGCCTCAGCCGAAAGCAGCATGTCGAGGAACGTCCTGAGCAACTCGCGCAGCAAATCAGGCGAGGCCTGGGCGAGCTGTTCCTCAAGCAGACGAGCAGGATCGATACTGGGCGTGACGGTCATCGCGGTGTCCTTCTTCGAGTCGGTTGTGAGAGATCACTCGAAGGATCACCCGGTGGCCGTCGCTCACATCGGCAGCGACACGCTCACCAGGATCCGTACACCACTCTGGCGGACGCCACTAGAAGCCGCGTCCGGACATGCTTCGACGGCGACCGCGACGCACGAGCATCCAGTAGATCCCATCCGGTGTCCCGCCCTCCCGGACCAGATACGCGCCGGCTCCGCGAAGTCGCACACCTCCCGTCCCGGTGCCACGAGGCGGGCGGCGAGCTCCGGCGGGCACGCCTCACCGCCCATGATCAGCAGGCGGACCTTCTCCAGCGCCTCCGCGGGCCACAGCGCCACGAGTGTCGGCACTGTCGAGACCACGGTCATCTCGTTGGCGGTCAGCCAAGGGCCGACGTCGACACCACTGCGCACCAAGGCTCGCGGAGCCGGCACCAGGCAACCGCCGTACCGCCAGGCGAGCCACATCTCCTCGCAGCTGGCGTCGAACGCGACCGACAGCCCGGCCATCACCCGGTCCCCGACGCCCAGTGGCGCGTCCTGCAGGAACAAGCGTGCCTCCGCATCCACGAACGCGGCGGCGTTGCGGTGGGTCACGGCGACGCCCTTGGGAGTCCCCGTCGAGCCCGACGTGAAGATCACCCATGCGTCGTCGTCCAGGCCCGGGTCCTCGGAGCCCCTCGGCGTGCCCGACCGCCTGCTGGCCACGGCGAGATCAGTTCCGATCACCGCCGCGACGTCGGCTTCGTCGAATACGAGGCGTGCTCTTTCGTCCGGATCATCGACATCAACGGGCACGTACGCCGCGCCCGACAGCAGAACCCCGACGATCGCGACGTAAAGGTCCGTGGTGCCCGAGCTGACGCGCACGCCCACCTTGTCTCCGCGACCAACACCGAGCGTGTTCAGCTCTGCCGCCAGGCCCTCCGCGGCGTCGGCCAGCTCGGCGTACGTGAGCCAGCCATTGCCAGCATCCAGCGCCGGCTCGTCGGGCGCCTGCTCGACCGTCGACCGGAACACGTCGACGAGCGTCCTCGCGGGAGGGGCGAAGCCCCCGCGCAGGAGGGGACTCGTCGCATCGACGTCCGGCACCGATACACGCTCCTCCATCGAAGTGAACAGGAGGTGCTTGACCATCACGCTCTTGCCACCACAACGACGGGCAACGGCAAGCGTTACCCCGCTCACAAGGTGCCGTGAGTCGATCGGGAACTGTAGAGTCCAACGACCCCGGGCTCAACCGCTGCCGCGGATACCAACAGCGGCCGATTGACGTCACATGGACACGTACTCGGACCTCGTTTGTCGGTGGGGCGGGCGGGACTCGAACCCGCGACCCAGGGATAATGAGAACCCCGATAACCGCCACGGGAGGAGACTCCAGGCGTCAGGGGTCGTCCTCTCCCCCGCTCCAGGCGTCTCCAGCCACGGCAGTGGACACCATTTCATTCCACAGTCCATTCCACACGAACCCATCGAGGGGCGTCCCCAGCAACAGGGACCTCTGGCCCTGGCCGGATTGGTCCGGCCGTGTACAACACTGGTGTGGGCGGCCCATTGCCGGCAAGGAACGACAACGAATCAGGTGAGGACCCTGCGAGGTCGCACAGCAGCCCTCGTGCTGGCCTGCGGCTCGCTCATCGCCCCTTGCGCGAGCGCTGCCGGGGCAGCCCACAGCCCGCTGCTCGACACCGGCATGACCCGACGAGCAGGTGCCGGTGACCTAGTCCGCAACGGAGGATTCGAGGAACCGCAGATCAGCAGGCCATGGGTGGCGTACTTCGCTGAAGGCGAGCGCCGGATTCCAGGCTGGCGGGTCGTCCGCAGGTCCGTTGACCTCGTGGGCACGGACTGGCCGGCCGGCGAGGGCGCGCAGTCCCTGGGCGTCAACGGCTTCCGCCCGGGTTGGGTCAGCCAGCAGATCCCCACCGAGGCGAACACCACCTACCGGATCTCGTTCCTGCTGTGGGGCGACCCGAACGGCCCCACCACCGCTCAGCCGTCTGGCTGTTCGCTGGAATCTCGAACGCGTCCGCACCCTGACGGTCGACGTGCGCGAACAGGCGACGTGGCAACGAGTCCGAGTGCTGGTCCACTCCACCACCGCAGGAACACCCTTGGGGTTCCGCGGGCTGAGCGGAGGAAACGCGGGACCAGCCATCGACGCCGTACGCGTACGACCGGTCGCTAGTGAGCAGTGAACCCGGTGCGCATAGCGAGCTCTGTCGAGCCACTTAATTAGGGGCCAGCCGACGGCGTCAGGGCTTCGGCGGCAGACACTCCGGCAGCATCCAGCGCCATCGTTTCGCACCACAAGCCGCACCACGACCGGGAGCGCTGATACCTACGGCACCGGCGCCCACAGGCGACAACGTCGGGCTGAGGTGCGCGCTCATGCCGATGAGCGGGCGCATCCTGGATATGTCGATGTTCGGCCGGGCCGCATGACGAGTGTGCGCCGCGTCCAAGCTGCTGAAGCGCTGGCGAAGCTCGCAACTGCCATCTGGTAATTGATCGGTTACCAGAAATTATGGAGGTTGGGTGAGCTGCGACAGCTCACCCAACACCCACATTCTCGGCTACGGCCAACTTTTCAGCGAACGGTCAGTCGCGGACACAGTATCGGTCGCCTGTGGTTGTCGAAACCCATGGCGACCAGGCCCACCAGAAGTTGTGCTGGCGATATCCCGAGAAGATGATGCACTCGTGCTCGCGGTGATCGTACTTGCATTCAGTCCAGCCTCCTGCAGTGGTGTCGCCGCAGTATCCGTCCTTAGGTTTCCCGTCTCCGTCCTCGTCGTATTCGGTCTGCCAGTAGACCCAGAACTTGGTGTCATTGGCCAGTGTGTCCAACACCCAATGGTCGTCACCCACGGCTTCGTAGCAGCTTATGCCATGTAGGTTCTCGCCGATGTAATATCCGAAGGGCTCACCATCGGACGGGGTACAAACGGACGGGAACGCCTGTATCCCTATTTCCTCGAGTTCGGCCGGATCCACCTTTCGTACCTCCAACTTTGTCTCCGGCCTGGCGCCGACAGTTGCGACGGCCTGAGCTTCGGCTTTCTGCCTCGTCGGCTCAGCGCCGGTCGGTGCGTCGACAGATGCGCCAGCCGTCGCAGGGACAAGGACGGCGGTCACCACTCCCGCCGCTGCTATTGCCAAGCAAGTTGCGATTTTCATGAGGGAGTCCCCCTTCTCGCTTCGATGTGCAGTTCCGCCGACAACGATGACGTCACGACCTGCACCCAACCTGGAGTCAACCTGTACGAGGTCCTGCGTTTGGTCGAGTTGACCACGATCAGGAACCAGAGTCGTTGACTTTGCGTGCCCGGGGCTTGTCGATCCGCGCACCAAAAGCCGCATTCCAGACAGGCCCCGAGCACAACGGCGACAAATGAGCGCTCGAAACGCAACTGTCATGCCGCGATC
>JALDXR010000322.1:0-4843 GCA_032154865.1 Nocardioidaceae bacterium | reverse complement strand
GGCCGGAGACCGGGTCCACCAGGATGTTCTTCGGGTTGAAGTCGCTGTGCACCAGGCAGGTGCGGTGAACCGTGTCGAGGAGGCCGTCGGCGGCCGCGCACATGTCGCGCAGCGAGCGGACCAGACCGGCGTCCCAGCGCCCAAGAGCCCCGCCGGCGCCGACGTGCCGATCGAGCCACGACACCAGGCCGTCGGCCGGCGCCTCCCGGTCGCTGAGTCGCAGGTCCGCGTCGACGAAGGTCGCCGGCCGCATGAACGGGATCCCGGACAGCGTCGTCAGGACCCCGGCGACCGACCGGGCCAGCCGGGCACCGAGCTCAGGCTGGGCCCGGGCCAGGACCGTGTCGAGCCGCTCCCCCGCCATGTAGGTGATCAGCAGATGCGCCGGCGAGCTCGGAACGGTCGGGTCGGGACGCCGCAGGTCGAGCACCCGCGGCACCGGGATCAGCCCGCGGACCAGATGCAGCAGCGCCGCGTCGATCGCCGCCCGCTCCGGCTGCTTGCCGTAGACCCGAAGCACGGCGGGTTCCCCGGGCCGCTCGACGAGGAACGTCTCACCGCTGTAGCCACCGGCGAGCGGGCGTACCGAGAACGCACCGTCGACGGCCGACGCCAGATCAGCGCGGATCATCATGACCACATCGCACTATAAGCCTGGGACGCCCGATATGCGTCAGCCGATGACCAGCGGTTCTTCATCCCGGTTGGCGATCCTCCTACCCCGCGGGCGGTTGCCCCGCACGATGAGCGCGACGCCGACGATCATGAGGGCCAGACCGGCGATGCCGCCGTACAACGGAAGCCAGACCCGGACGAGCTTGAGCTGAGACGCCTCGTCCTCCCACTCGCCGACGTTGAACGACACGGTGTCGTCGGTGTACTTGATCGTCACGTCGGTGATGGTGGCCTCTTCGACGCCGTCGACATCGAGCGTGCTGAGCTGATCCTCCTGGGCGTCGATGATCGCGCCGGTCTCGGGCTCGATCCACAGGGTCCGGGTGTTGGAGTAGATCCGGTCGGCCTGGACCGCCGGCGAGTCCTGGGCGCCGCCGACCAGATAGCCCGGCACCTCGGTGTGCTCGGCTCCGCCGGTCTGCATGTCGACGTCGGTCGGCTCGATGGTCTGGACGAACTTGTAGACCTTCAGCCCCTGGATCTCGTCCTCGCCCTCGTAGCTGATCGGCGTCGCCGCCTGAAGGGTGGTGTCCCAGAACTTGTAGTCCTTCTTCTCCGTGTTGAACGGGAACTTGAGGTAGAGACCGTCGAAGTCCATCTCGGTCTGCTCTCCCCTGACCTCGCTGTAGCTGTCACAGCAGTCGACGGCCTCGCCGGTGTGGCGGTCGAAGGCGAGTCGGTCGAGGGTGCCGAGCAGCGGGACGCCGCCGGTCTGCGGCTCGAATCCGGCCTCGTCGGTGTAGGACAGCGTCTCGTAGACGACCACCTTCTCGCCGAGCTGGTCGCTGGCCACCTTGCTGTCCTCGACCTGCCCGACGACCTTGCGGACCGACTCGAGCTCGCCGCCGGTCACGATCTGCGGTGACTCGCCGTGCAGATCCAGATAGGTGGCGTCCTCCCCGCGGGCGATCGCCGGGGTGTCCGTGGTGTCTCGGTCGAGCGGCGCCAGAGCCAGCCGCGGGTAGGCGTACCACATCGAGAATGCGGCGCCGACGATGAAGAGCATGCCAAGGCCAAGGCATACCAATCCAGACTTCTTGCCCACGTGTGCTCCCTCCACGACCGCGCAAGACGAGCGGACACTACCAGTCAGTAGGGCCGTTGGGTAGGTTCACGCAGAGCGGTCGAGCCCGCGTCGTCGACCAGCGCTTTTCACGGAGCCAGTACGCGCTCGACGACGTGTGCTCCGAGGGAGGACAAAGGGAGTGCGCGAGGGTCTGGAACAGGTGCGCCGCGACTGGGAGCGGCTCGGTGCCGACGACCCGTTGTGGGCGGTGCTGATGATGCCCGGAACCCGCAACGGCGGGTGGGGTGTCGACGACTTCCTGCGGACCGGCCGGCTCGAGGTGGAGGCAGCACTGCGCCATCTGCGGTGCCTGGCCCGGCCCCCTTTCATCGGCCGCGCCCTGGACTTCGGCTCCGGCGCGGGCCGGACGACGCAGGCGCTCGCCGACCATGCCGACACCGTGGTCGGCGTCGACGCGGCCGAGTCGATGCTGGGGCTGGCCCGTCGCCTCGACCCGACCGGCCGCTGCCAGTTCGTCCACAACACTCGCGACGACCTGTCGATGTTCGAGTCGGCCAGCTTCGACCTGGTCTACTCCAGCCTCGTCCTGCAACACCTGCCGCCGGAGTCGGCCCGGATCTTCCTCGGCGAGCTGGCCCGGGTGCTCCGCCCCGGCGGCGCCCTCGTCGTCCAGGTCGCGACGACGCCGACCCGCAGCGTGAAGGGCGTGTTGTTCAAGTACGCGCCGCTGCCGCTGCTGCGCTTCGGGCAGCGCCGCCTGCTGGGCTATCCGGCGCCGATGCGGATGCACGGGATGACCACCTCCGAAGTCACGACGATCCTGAGCGCCCACGACGTCGAGATCCTCGACCGGGTCGCGGACCCCAGCTACGGCGGGCACTGGACCTACCACCGCTACTACGCGGTGCGGCGATGACCGATCCGACGCGGGGACGGCTGACGCCGACCACCGCCGCCGCCCTGATGCTGGTCGGAGTGCAGATCGGCCTGCGCGCCTGGGTCGGCTTCGGCGGGTTCTTCAGCCTCGACGACTACGTTTTCTACACCCGCGCGGCCGAGCATCCGCTGCTGAGCACGGACTTCCTGCTCCAGCCGTACAACGCCCATCTGATGCCGGGGGCGATGGTCTGGGTGTGGTTGACGACCCGGGCCGCGCCGTTGGCGTTCGCACCGGTCGTCGTCGTGAGTCTCGCCCTGCAGCTCGCGATCGACCTGGCGTTCTTCGTCCTGGTGCGGCGACTGTTCGGCGCCCGGCCGGCGATCCTGCTGCCGTTCGCGATCTTCCTGTTCGCCACCCTCACGCTGCCGGGCATGGTGTGGTGGGCGGCGGCACTCAACCAGCTTCCGCAGCAGCTGTGCACCGTGCTGGCCCTGCTCGCCATGGTGCGTTACGTCCGCACCCGTCGCTGGTACGACGGACTGCTCGGGGTCGGAGCGGTCGCACTCGGCCTCGCCTTCTCGGAGAAGACGGCGCTGGCCATCCCGCTCGTCTTCCTCGTGACCTGGCTGTTCCTGGTCGGCGGTCCCCTGCTGCGCGGCCTGTGGACCACGCTGCGCCGCTACTGGGTCGCCTGGGCCGGATACGTCACTCTCGCCGTCGCGTACGCCGTGGGATACGCCATGGCGGTCGACGGACCTGTCCGCGGCGGCGTCACCGCGGACGAAGGGATCGAGCTCGTCGACGTCGTGATTCGCCGGTCCTTGCTGCCCGGTGTGATCGGGGGGCCGTGGTCGTGGGCGCCGCTCGGCTGGGTCGACTCGCTCGCCGACCCGCACCCGATCGCTCAGGCGGTGGCGGGCCTGGTGGTCTGTGGCGGCATCGTCCTGACGATCCTGCTGCATCGCGGCGCCGCCCGGGCCTGGTGGCTGGCCGCCTTCGTCATCGCCGGCGAGATCGCGCTCCTGCTGTACACCCGGGTCCAAGACACCGGCGTCGTCAACGTCGGCGCGGAGTATCGCTACCTGACCGACCTGGGCATCGTCGTCGCCCTGGCCGCGGGGCTGGCGGCCCTGCCGGTGCGGGCTCCGGTACGGGAGGGGACGCCGGTCGTGCTGCGTCCGCGCGAGCGCGTCGCCGGGCGGCTCGATCGGCTACCGATCGACCGGCGCACGTTAGCCGTCGCCGCCGTCATGGGGCTGGTGATCAGCTCGTCGTACACGCTCGCGAGCTATCGGGAGCGCTGGGCGGACAACCCGGCCCGCCCCTACGTCACCAACGCCAGCGCCGATCTCGACCACGTCGACCCCGACACGGTCCTCTACGACGCTCCGGTGCCGACCGCCGTCGTCTGGCGGCTTCTTTGGCCCGCCACCCTGCCGTCCCGGCTGTTCGGCCCGACCGGCGCCGAGTTCGAGTCCTTCCGGCCCGGCCAGGCGACGACGCAGCTGTACGACCTCGGCGGCGACGGGCGGCTGCGCCGATCCACGGTGTCCGGCTACGCCGCCGTCCCGGGGCCCGTACGCCACTGCGGATGGCGCCTCCGCGCCCGTCCGGTCACGGTGCCGCTGTACTACGAGGCGTACTACTGGGACTGGGTGGTGCAGGTGCGCTACTCGGCACGCTCGAGCGGCAGCCTCCTCCTGACCGCCGGGGAGACCTCCGTCGAAGTGCCGATCACCGCGGGCAAGGGGACGGCCTACGCCTATGTCACCGGCGCGGTGTCGAATCTCCACCTGGCGACGGCCGACCCGGACAACGTCGTGTGCACCGACGACATCACCGTCGGGCTGCCGCAACCGGCCGAGTGGTGAGGGCCGGAGCCACCACCATCGCCAGGGTGACCAGCGACAGGATCTGGGCGGGCCAGCCGGCACCGGCGTAGTCGGCCGACCCGGCCGGCTGCCATGCGAGAAGCGCTCCGACCGCGGCATAGGCACCGAAGGTGATGGCGGCCCACGCGCCGTCGCCGTGCCGTCGCCCTCGAGCCAGCAGCATCCAGGCCACCGTCACGGTCAGGGCGACGGCGAGTCCGGTCGTCCCACCGAGGCAGCCGAACGCCACGACGGCACCGGCCCAGCCGGCCCATCTCGGCCAGACCCGCGGTCCGACCGGATCGGCGTCCGAACCGCGTCGACCGACGAGGCGACCGACGACGACTGCCGCCGCGAGGAGCACGACCAGACCGAGGCCGACCAGGAGCG
>JALDXR010000321.1:0-4848 GCA_032154865.1 Nocardioidaceae bacterium | reverse complement strand
CCTGTGCGTCGAGGGCGCCGATCGCGTCGGTGGCACCCAGCGACTCCCACAGCGCCGTGGCGGTCTTCGGCATCGTCGGCGCGTGCAGCACCGCGATCGCCCGCAGCGACTCGGCCGCGGTGTAGAGGATCATGGCCAGCCTGGCCTTCGCCTCGGGGCTGTCGTCCTTGGCGACCGTCCAGGGCGCCTGCTCGGTCAGGTAGCCGTTGACCTTGGCGACGAAGCCCTCGATCGCGCCGATCGCCTCATGCAGGGCCAGCCGGTCCATGGCGGCGTCCGCGGACGTGGCGGCGGTCGCGAGCGCCTCGGCGAGTGCGGTCTCAGCGGCCGTCGGAGTCGTTGGCTCCGGGAGTACGCCGTCGAAGTAGCGACCGACCATCGACGTGACGCGAGACGCCAGGTTGCCGAGGCCGTTGGCGAGCTCCGAGGAGTAGACCGCGCTCATGTGCTCCCAGGAGAACGAGCCGTCGGAGCCGAACGCGATCGCCTTGAGGAAGTAATAGCGGTAGGCGTCGGAGCCGAACGTGTCGACGATCTCGCTCGGATGGATCGCGGTCGCCTTCGCCTTGCTCATCTTCTGGCCGCCGACCTGCAGCCAGCCGTGCCCGAATACCTGACGCGGCACGTCGACCCCGGCGGCCATCAGCATCGCCGGCCAGATCACCGCGTGGAAGCGCAGAATGTCTTTGCCGACCAGGTGCACGTCGGCCGGCCAGGTCCGGGCGAACATCTCACGGTCAGTGCTGTATCCGGACGCGGAGATGTAATTCAAAAGAGCGTCGATCCAGACGTAGAGCACGTGGCTCTCGTCCCACGGCACCGGGATGCCCCAGTCGAAGGTCGACCGCGAGATCGACAGGTCCTGCAGCCCTTGCTTGACGAACGACACGACCTCGTTGCGGGCGCTCTCGGGCTGCACGAAGGTCGGCTCCCGCTCGTAGAGCTCGAGCAGCCGGTCGGCGTACTTGCTCAGCGCGAAGAAGTAGTTGTCCTCGGACAGGATCTCGACCGGCCGCTCGTGGACCGGGCACAGCTGGGCACCGTCGTCGCCGGTGAGCAGCTCGGACGGGAGCTTGTACTCCTCGCAGGCGATGCAGTACGGCCCTTCGTACGTGCCCTTGTAGACGTCGCCGTTGTCGTAGATGGTCTGCCAGAACTCGCGTACCCGCTCGGTGTGCCGCTGCTCGGTGGTCCGGATGAAGTCGTCATTGGATGCGTCGATGACCCGCAGCACCGGCTCCCACTCCGTCGCGACGAGCTTGTCGGCCCACTCCTGCGGGGTCATCCCGTGGTCGCGGGCGGCCTCGAGGACCTTCTCGCCATGCTCGTCGGTGCCGGTGAGGAACACGACCGGTTCGCCTCGTTGCCGATGCCATCGGGCGATCATGTCCGCGGCGACCGTGGTGTACGCGTTGCCGATCGACGGCGGGGCCGTCACGTAGTAGATCGGCGTCGTGATGTAGTACGCCTTCGCCGGTGTCTCGGACATGCGCCGATCCTAGGCGGGCGGCCGCAGCCGACTCGACCGGGTTTCACCGGGCCCCGCCGGCTCGTTCGCAGGAGTGTTGGCGCGAAACTGCCGGTTCCTCGGAGAGCTGGCGCAATCTCACGCCAACACTCGAGCCGTCAGCCCGGCGCCGGACCGTCGACGTTGTAGGTGGACTCGCCGGCGCCCGACCGTACGACGATGATGTCGGCCGGCACCGAGGTCGGGTTGCTCTCGCGATGCACGGCGCCCCTCGGCACGTAGAGGAAGTCCCCGGGCACCGCCTCGACGATCTGCGATCCACCGGGGCCGAACTCCATCCTGAACGCACCGGTGAGCACGTAGATGACCGTCTCGTAGTCGCCGTGATGGTGCCATCCGGAGGTCATGCCGGCCTCGGTACGGACGAATCCCGACCACATGCCCTTGGTGGCGAACGCCTGCTGCCGGTCCATGCCGGGTGTCTGGGGTCCGGGGCGCCGGTCGGACGGGGTCACGACCAGGACCGGATCTTGTCGCTGCTCCATGGCCACTCCTTCTGCCCGAGAACGCGCCCGATCAGCGTACGGTTTTGCGTCAGTGCGACTGCGCCGACTCCTCGAGCCGGGCCAGCTCCTCGTCGACGATCGACGGGTCGAGCTTGGTGAAGATCGGCGTCGGCGGCTGCAACGGGATCCCCGGCGTGACCGGCACCCGCGACCATGCCGACTGGTCGCGGTAGTCGCCGGTGAGTACGGGATAGCCCGGTCCACCGTCGAGGTCGTCCACCTCGCGGATCTCCGGGCCTGGCGAGATCGCGCCGGAGCGCCCGAGCGCCTCGTGGATGCGCTGCGCCGCGTGCGGCAGGAACGGCGCGAGCAGCCGATTGCAGTCGTCGACGACCTGCGCCGTGACATGCAGAACGGTCCGCATCCGATCGGGATCCTCCGTACGCAGCTTCCACGGCGCCTGCTGCGACAGGTAGCCGTTGGCCTCCATCGCCACCCGCATCGCCTCGCCGATCGCCTGCTTCTGGCGGTGTCGTGCGATCAGACCGCCGACCGTGTCGAAGCCGGACTCGGCCGTCGCCAGCAGCGCCCGATCCGCGTCGGTCAGGGCGCCGGCCTCCGGGATCGACCCGACGTTCTTGGCGATCATCGACACCGTCCGGTTGACCAGGTTGCCCCACGTGTTGACCAGCTCGTCGTTGTTGCGCCGGACGAACTCGGCCCAGGTGAAGTCGGTGTCCTGCGTCTCGGGTCCGGCCACCGCGATGAAGTAGCGCAACGCGTCGGGCCCATAGCGCTCCAGCACATCGCGTACGTAGATGACGACCGACCGGCTGGTCGAGAACTGCCGGCCCTCCATGGTGAGGAACTCGCTGCTCACGACCTCGGTCGGCAGGTTGAGCGTGCCGTACCGCCCGGGGCTGCCGCCGTAGTCGCCGCGCCCGTCGTACCCGAGCAGCTCCGACGGCCAGATCTGAGAGTGGAACGTGATGTTGTCCTTGCCCATGAAGTAGTACGCCACGGCGTCGGGGTCGCCCCACCAGGCCTGCCAGGCGTCCGGGTCGCCGCTGCGCCGGGCCCACTCGATCGACGCCGAGAGGTAGCCGATGACGGCGTCGAACCAGACGTACAGCCGCTTGCTGGGGTTGTCGCGCCAGCCGTCGAGCGGGACCGGGATGCCCCAGTCGATGTCCCGGGTCATGGGCCGGGGGCGGACGTCCTCGAGAAGGTTCAGGCTGAACTTGAGGACGTTCGGCCGCCAGTCGGTCCGGGTCCGCAGCCACTCGCCGAGCGCGCGCGACAGCGCCGGCAGGTCGAGGAAGAAGTGCTCGGTCTCGACGAACTCCGGCACCTCCCCGTTGATCCGGGAGTGCGGGTTGATCAGCTCAGTCGCGTCGAGCTGGTTGCCGCAGTTGTCGCACTGGTCACCGCGAGCGAACTCGTAGCCGCAGATCGGGCAGGTGCCCTCGATGTAGCGATCCGGGAGCGTCCGCCCGGTCGACGGCGAGATGGCGCCGAGCGTCTTCTGCGGCACCATGTAGCCGTTCTTGTGCAGGGTCAGGAACATCTCCTGCGCCACCGCATAGTGATTGCGGGTCGTGGTGCGGGTGAACAGGTCGTACGACAAACCGAGCGCGTGCAGGTCCTCGACGATCACCCGGTTGTAGCGGTCGGCGAGCTCTCGCGCCGTCACGCCCTCCTGCTCGGCCTGGACCAGGATCGGCGTGCCGTGCTCGTCGGTGCCGCTGACCATGAGCACGTCGTTGCCGGCCATGCGCATATAGCGGCTGAACACGTCCGACGGGACACCGAATCCGGAGACATGGCCGATGTGGCGGGGGCCGTTGGCGTACGGCCAGGCCACCGCGGTGAGCACGTGGCGCGACATGGGCGTGTCTCCTTATCCCGTGGCCGTCGCGAGCGGTGCTCGGCGGAGTGCCTCGCAAGGCGGAGGAGGGAAGGCGCACTCGGAGAGTGCGTCGACCGACGACAACGCAGCGCGGCGCCCGCCAGGTGCCGCGCAGCAGGCCAGGGGATAGGGAGGCACGCCCATAGTTCGATCCTATTGACGTACGCGAACCGCGAGCCGCCCTGCTCAGGGATAGATCTGGATGTCAGCCGAGTGCCCCACGCTGCCGCCCAGCTTCGCGTCGCGGGTCAGGAGGGGTACACCGAGCGTCTCGGCCAGCGCCACGTAGAACGCGTCGTACGCCGTCAGGTTATGACGGAGCCGAATCACCGGTTCTTGGTAGGGGCTCATTGGATGTCGAACGATCCGCAGTGTGTGATAGTCCGCGAGCATCTCGCCGGCTCGCTCCGGGGCCAGCTTGCGGCCCAGCAGAAGACCCCGAACTCCACTCGTGATCTCCGCATCGATCAGATTCGGCGCGTGCAGGGTCCGAGGCTCGGCCAGCCGCTTGCGAAGCAGCTCGTCAGACTGGCGATTGGCGAGCAGGACCAGCACCAATGACGCGTCGACGACGTAGGTCATCGACGGTCTTCGCGGATCGCGTTCAGGATCTCCTCATCGCTGACGTCGACGGGTGTCCGGTCGGCAATCCGGTCCACAGCCTCGGAGAGGGTTGGCTGCTCGGCATCCTGTTTGAGCAGATCGCGTACGTACTGGGACAGCGACATGCCCTGCGCAGAGGCCCGCTCGCGGAGTCTGGCGAGAACGTCGACGGGCATGTCGCGCACCTGCAGGATCGTGGTCGGCATAGCACGATCCTATCAGCGTTCATGAACTATGCATGAACGCGGGCAGCCGATGGGTCGGGCGAATGTCGGCGTGAGATACAGGTTCTGCACCGGCGGAATACCGAATGTCACGCCAACTCTTGCCCCTCAGGGGCGCTCAGGCCCGCTCCAGCGGTA
>JALDXR010000320.1:0-4850 GCA_032154865.1 Nocardioidaceae bacterium | reverse complement strand
ATCCACAAGGGCCCGACGATCTACCCGCTCAACCGGGACGCCTTCGACGTCGCCGACGTGGACGACGTGGCGTCGGCCTTCCCGGAGCTCAACTTCATCGTCGAGCATGTCGGCCTGCCACGGCTCGAGGACTTCTGCTGGATCGCGACCCAGGAGCCGAACGTGTACGGCGGGCTCGCCGTCGCGATGCCGTTCATCCACTCCCGGCCGCGGTACTTCGCGCAGATCGTCGGCGAGCTCCTCTACTGGATCGGGGAGGACCGGATCAGCTTCGCCAGTGACTACGCGATCTGGACTCCGGACTGGCTGATCGAGCGGTTCGTCGACTTCAGCATCCCGGAGGACATGACGGAGTATCCGGCGCTCACGACGGACGTCAAGAAGAAGATCCTAGGCCTCAACATGGCCAAGCTCTACGACATCGATGTGCCCGAGCAGTTGCGGCTGCCCGAGGCGGAGACAGGTGCGGTGGGTGCCGAGCCGGAGCCAGTGGCCTGATGGCCCTGGACGTCGCGGCCGATCCCGCGCTCGCGCTCGCGGTGCGGCGGGCGCTCGACACGGTCCGTGATCCCGAGCTCGACGAGTCGATCGTCAGCCTCGACTTCGTGGCGTCGGTGCAGGTCGACGGTGAGAGGGTGACCGTCGAACTGCGGCTGCCGACGTACTTCTGTGCACCCAACTTCGCCTACCTGATGGTGGCTGACGCCCACGACGCGGTCCGCTCGGTACCAGGAGTCGAGCGGGCCGTGATCCGGTTGATCGACCACTTCGCGTCCGAGGAGATCAACGCGGGCATCGCCGGCGGCCGCGGGTTCGCCGGCTCGTTCCCCGGCCTCGCCGACGACGAGCTGGCCGACTTGCGCCTCACCTTCCGGCGCAAGGCACATCGGGCCGGCCAGGAACGCTGTGCGTCCGGCCTGGTCGCGTCGGGATGGACCGTTTCCAGGCTCGCGGACGCGACGCTGGCTGACGTACCGCCGGGCCTCGATCTCGACCGGCTCAAACGACGCCGGCTCGAGTTGGGCCTGCGGGCGTCCGACGACGCGCCGTTGCTCGTCGACGACGCCGGTGAGCCGATCACCGATCTCGACCTGCCGGCCCAGTTGCGGTTCGCCCGGACCACGCGGATCAGCATCGAGGGCAACGCGGCGTTGTGCCGCGGCCTGCTCGAGGTGCGCTACCGGCGCGACCAGGAGGTCCCCGGGTGAGCCCGCCTGCGGCCGGCGGCTCGGCAGCGACCGCGCTCAACGGCCGTCTGCGAGAATCTGTCGGTGTGACGCCCCACACCGAGCCGACGTCGACGCAACCGCCGGTCGCCGGCACGATCCAGTCGGTGTCCCGGGCGCTGCGCGCCATCGAGTTCGTCGCCGCCAGCCCGGAGGGGGTGACGGCCAAGGAGATCGGCGCCCATCTCGATCTGGCCGTGCCGTCGACCTACCACCTGCTCGCCACGCTCATCGAGTCCGGCTACGTCATCCATCTGGCCCATGTGCATCGCTATGCCCTGGGCTATCGCGTACGGCTGCTCGAACAGGGGCTCGAACGGCAGTTGCAGGTGCCGAGTCAGATCGCCGACGCCATTCGGCGGCTCCATCTCGAGGCCGATGCGGCGGCCTACTATGCGGTCTACCGCGAGATCGACGTCGTCATCGCCCATGTGGTCGACTCCGAGCGCCGGCCGCGGGTGCGAGTGCTCGACGTGGGATTCCACGAGGCCACCCATGCCACTGCCTTCGGCAAGGTGATGCTGGCCGCCATGACCCCAGAGGACCGCGACGGCTACCTGGCGCGGGTCGGGCTGCGCCGCTGCACCGACAACACGATCGTCGATCGGCCCGCGCTCGAGGTGCATCTGGCGCAAGTACGCAAGTCGGGCGTCGCCTTGGAGGTCGGTGAGTTCCAGGTCGGGCTGTCCTGCCTCGCGGCACCGGTGCTCTCGCCGGCCGGAGCGGTCATCGCCTCGGTCGCGATCTCGCTGCCCTCGCCGGACTTCGCGGTCCGCCGCTGGGAGCTGGAGCGGGCCGTCCGCCACGGTGCGCTCGTCGCCACCCGGGCAGTCAGCCGCGGCGGCCCGTCGCCGTCGGACCGGCGCTGACCCACAGTGGGCCGGGTGCCTAGTCCACGCGGATCGCGCGGGCCAGGGCCGGGCCGAGCTCGTCACCGTCGCTGCTCACGACCACGTCGTCGAGCTCGAGCCAGCGGGCCATGAGCCGCAGCTCCTCGGCCAGCTCGCCGGCCACCTCGTCCGGCTGCGTCCCAGGCTCGACATGCACCGTGGGCACGAGAAGCGCGGAACCCCTCCGGTCGGCCTTCAGATCCACCCGGGCCACCAGCCGGTCGCCGACCAGAAACGGCAGCACGTAGTAGCCGTGGACCCGCTGCGCGGCCGGTGTGTAGATGCTGATCCGGTAGTGGAAGCCGAACAATCGCTCGGTCCGGTCGCGGTTCCAGATCAGCGAGTCGAACGGCGACAGCAGGGCGCGAGCCGGCACCTGACGCGGCTCGCGTGCGGCCGACCACAGGTAGCTCTGCTGCGGCACGCCGTCGACTCGGACCGGCACCAGGTCGCCGGCCTCGACGAGCTCGGCGATCCGCGGCTTGACGACGTCCTTGGGCAACGAGATGTAGCTGCCGCTCGACACGCCGCACAGCTCCCGTGCCGTCGCCACACCCGACGCCCGGGCGGCGATCCGGATCAGCTCGCGTTGCGCCTCCTCGGCGGTCGGCTCCGGCCCACTCAGTACGTCGGCCGGAAGCACCCGCTCGGCGAGGTCGTACATCCGCTGGAAGTTGCGGCGTCCCGCGATCGCCACCTGACCCGTACTGAAGAGGTACTCGATCGCGATCTTGGCGTCCTGCCAGTTCCACATCGTGCCCGTGGTCGGATCGGGATCCGGGTCGGTCGGCTTGCGCCGCTGACCGTCGGGACTGGCGCCGTCGGCGCTGACCGGTCCTCGCTCGGCGACCGTTGCCAGCACCTGGTCGACCAGGCCGGGCCGCTCCTCGGTCAGCCGGCGCATCCCGGCGACGACCGCCCACGGCACCTCAAGATCGGGATCCAGCTCGCCGTCCCACGCCTGCCGCATGACGGCCCGCATCCGCCAGCGCATCAGGGGGTACGTCGACAGCGGGATCAGCGCCGCCTTGTGGCCCCAGAAGTACTCGAAGAGCTGCCGGCCGCGGGGCCCCCACGACATTCGGTCCAGCGTCGCGCGCGAGTACGGGCCGAGCCGGGCGAACAGGGGCAGGTAGTGCGACCGGCACAGCACGTTGACCGAGTCGACCTGGAGCAGGCCGATCCGGTCGATCACCCGGCGCAGATGGCGAGCGTCCACCCGGCCGGACGGCCTCGGCTCGGCGAACCCCTGCGCGGCCAGCGCGATCCGCCGGGCCGTGTCGATCGACATCAAATCGCCCGCTGCCATGGGCCGACGCTAGCCGAGCTCGCCGACACCGCCGGCACGACGCTAACTGGTCAGGCCGGGATCGGCACCAGCTCGACCGCGCCGACGGCGTAGCGGGCGAGGATGGTGCGGGCGATCGCCGGATCGGCGCCGAGTGGCTCCGACACGGCGACCGCTCCCGCTTCGAGGGCGAGCTCCGAGGCGCGTTGCGACAGGAACCCCGGCGCGATGAAGAACGATCCCACCGCGATGTGCCGACGGCCGTCGCGCCGGAAGTCGCGGATCGCCTCGGCCGTGGTCGGTGGAGAGGTCGACGCGAAGGCCGCCAGCGCCGGCAGCCGGTGCCGATTGCCCCAGGTGCGGGCCAGCCGGCCCAGCGAGGCGTTGGCCATCGGGTTGGACGACCCGGCCGAGGCCAGGACGAGGGCGTCGAGCTCACGCACCCGGCGCTCGGACAGCGCGGCCCGCAGCCGCCGGTCCAAGATGTCGAGGAACGCCGACTCGAGACCGAGTACGGGCGTGGCCCGGACCTGCAGGCCACGGTGCCGCCGCATCGCCTGCTCGGCGGCAGCCGGTATGTCGACCTTGGCGTGGTAGGCCTCGGTCAGCAGCAGCGGCACCAGGACGATCTCGTCGTAGCCTTCGGCGACCAGCCGGTCGATCACGTCGGAGTGGAGTGGCGCCGACAGCTCGAGGAAGGCCGGCTCGACCCGCAGGTCGGGACGCATCGTGGCCACGATGTCGGTCAGAGCGGTGACGGTCTCGACGGAGCGCGGATCGCGGCTCCCGTGCGCCAGCGCCACCAGGGCGGGTGCGGTCATGAGGCGGCCATCCCTTCGTCTCTCGAGGGCCCAGCATCGGTGTGAATGCCACATTCGGTCTTGGCGAAGCCGTTCCATCGGCCGCTTCGCGGGTCGTC
This sequence comes from Nocardioidaceae bacterium, assembly GCA_032154865.1. Lineage (GTDB taxonomy): Bacteria > Actinomycetota > Actinomycetes > Propionibacteriales > Nocardioidaceae > DATFRX01. Next base: position 527 of record JALDXR010000320.1, on the reverse strand, counting down.
TCCCGGCGCCACCCGGCGGGTGCAGGGCCAGCAACCGATCGACGGGTAGCCGTCGTACTGCAGGGGATTGACGAGGATGTCGTGCTCGGTGATGTAGCGATCGACGTCGTCGCGTGTCCAGCGCGCCAGCGGCGACACCTTCACCTTCTGCTTCTGTTCGTCCCAGCCGACGACGGGCGCGATGACCCGGCTCCGGGTCTCCTCGCGGCGCAGCCCGGTGGCCCAGGCGTCGTAGCCGGCGAGGCCCCGGATCAGCGGCTCGACCTTGCGCATGAAGCAGCACCGGTCGGGGTCGCGGTCGAACAGGTCCTTGCCGTGGGCGGCATCCTGCTCGTCGACGGTGAGCTCGGGCTTGACCGTGATGACATTGACCGGCAGCGTCGCCGCGATCGCGTCCCGGGTCCCGAGGGTCTCGACGAAGTGGTAGCCGGTGTCGAGGAAGACGACGTCGATGCCGGGCGCGACCTGGGAGGCCAGGTGGGCGAGTACGCCGTCGGCCATCGACGACGTGATGCAGAACCGCTCGC
>JALDXR010000319.1:0-4856 GCA_032154865.1 Nocardioidaceae bacterium | reverse complement strand
CGGTGGAGACGTGCTTCCAGCCGGCCAAGGTGAACTATCTGACCTTGGGCAACAACGTGCCGCATCTGCACACCCACATCGTGCCGCGGCACTGGGACGACGACCCCGATCCGCACGGCCCGCTCGGCTTCGACCACCTCGACCAGCCACGACAGCCCAGCCGCCAGGTCGAGACCACCGTACGTGCGCTGCGGAGGATCCTCGCCGACGCGCGGCGGCATGCCACGTACGATCGCTGACGTGGCCGGCAGATCCGTCGAGACGCAGCACCTGCGTGACCTCGCGCTGCTCCGCAAGGTCCGGGACCGGATCGACCGGGAGTACGCGCAGCCGCTCGATGTCGAGGCACTCGCCCGCGGCGTGAACGTGTCGGCCGGGCATCTCAGCCGCCAGTTCCGGCTCGCGTACGGTGAGTCGCCGTACTCCTATCTGATGACGCGGCGCATCGAGCGCGCGATGGCGTTGCTGCGCGGGGGCGATCTCAGCGTCACGGAGGTGTGTTTCGCGGTCGGCTGCGCGTCGCTGGGCACGTTCAGCACGCGGTTCACCGAGCTGGTCGGGGTGCCGCCGAGCACCTACCGGCGGGAGTCGGCGCGCGTGACGGCGGGGATGCCGCCGTGCATCGCGAAACAGGTGACCAGACCGATCAGGAATCAAGAAGCACCGGCCGCGGAGCCGCAATTAGCCTGACGGCCATGGACATCACCATTCACGCGAGCTTCCTCCCACATGACGATCCGGAAGCATCCCTGGCGTTCTATCGCGACGTCCTCGGTTTCGAGGTACGCACCGACGTCGGGGAAGGCAAGATGCGCTGGATCACGGTCGGACCGCCCGATCAGCCCGACACGTCCGTCCTGCTGGCGCCCCCGGCCGCCGATCCCGGCATCACCGACGAGGAGCGCCGCACGATCCTCGAGATGATGGCCAAGGGCACCTACGGCTGGATCCTGCTGGCCACCCGCGACCTCGACGGCACCTTCGAGCGGGCCCAGGCCGGCGACGCCGAGGTCGTCCAGGAGCCGACCGAGCAGCCGTACGGGCTTCGCGACTGTGCCTTCCGCGATCCCGCCGGCAACCTGGTCCGCATCCAGGAACTGCGCTGAGTCCACCGGCGCCAGCAACCTGGAGAGCAGTGCCATGACCACCGACGCATCCCATGCGGCCAACCGGTCGTACCGGGATGTGCTGCGCAACCGGCGGGTCGCCGGCCTTCTCCTCGGAGATCTCCTCTCCGACATCGGTACGGGGATGCTCATCGTCGCCATGCCGGTGCAGACGCTCTCGATCCACGGGAACGTACCGAGGGCCATCGCGATCGGGCTCGTCGAGGCGGCGCCGTTCGTCCTCTCCACGGTCCTCGCGTTGTCGATCGGACTGGGACGGGTGCGGATTCCACCACGAACGATCCTGATCGCCGACTGCGTGCTGCGCTCGTTGACCTTCGCGACGCTCGGCGTGCTCGCGCTCACCGATCGGCTCACGTTGCAGCTGCTGATCCTCGGGCTGCTCTTCGGTGCGACCTTCCGAATGGCCGGGTCGAGCAGCCGGCGCCTGCTGGCCACGTCGATGGCGGGGGAGACGGGTCGGTTCGCCGTCAACGGACTGCTCGGGCTCAACGCCAGCTTCGCGCTCTACGTCATGGGCCCGGTGCTCGGCGGTGTCATCGTCGCCACAACGAGTGCCGGGGTCGCGCTCCTCTTCGACGCGGGCGGGGCCCTGATCCTGTTGGCTGCCGTCCTGGCTGCCGTCCCGCGAGCCGTCAGCGGTCGCGAGGCGCTCCGCCGTCCGGCGTCCCACGAATCGGGCTGGCGCGTTCTGCGACGCCGCCCGGTCGCGGCTCGGCTGCTCGTCGTCGAGTTCTTCTTCAACTTCCTCTACATGCCGATCGAGATCGCGCTTCCCCTGTTCGTACGCGAGAAGCTGGACGCCGACGCCTCGGCCCTCGGGCTCATGTGGGGCGCGCTGGGGGTTGGTGCGTTCGTCGGCGCCGCACTGGTCAACCAGCTGCGGAACCTCCCACAGCGGCAGGTGTTGATCGCGATCATCGGCCTGTGGGCGTTGTGCCCGATCGCCCTGGCGTTCGTCGACAATCTGGCCGTCGCCATGATCGTCTTCGGTCTGGGCGGCCTCGTGTGGGCGCCGTTCACCCCGGTCGCGTACAGCTTCCTGCAGTCGGGCCTGGAGCCGCACGAGCAGCAGCCGGTGGTCACGCTGTGGACCACCGTCTCGATGGTGGCGGCGCCGCTCGGTCTCACGGCCGGCGGCCCACTGATCGCGCTCGCCGGGACGTCTGGCGGACTCATCCTGTCCGGGGTGCTGACCTTGCTGCTGCTTCCGATCGCGGCGCTGGCTGTCCTCGGAACGAGCCGGAATCGAGAAGCATCGGCCACCGACCCGCAACTAGCGTGACACCCGGGGCACAGGTCTTGGCGCCACAACTAGCCTGACGCCAGGACACCGAATGAGATCGACCCAGGCAGGCGACGGCGGCGAAGCCCGGACGCGGCCCGTCGAACGGAGGAAGACACGATGAGCAAGGCCAGGAAGACGGACAAGCAGTCGCCGGCGTCCCCGGCTGCCGACAGCCACGACCTGATCCGGGTGCAGGGCGCTCGAGTGAACAACCTCAAGGACATCAGCGTCGAGCTTCCGAAGCGCCGCCTGACGGTCTTCACCGGCGTGTCCGGCTCGGGCAAGAGCTCGCTGGTCTTCTCCACGATCGCCGCCGAGTCGCAGCGGCTGATCAACGAGACCTACAGCGCCTTCGTCCAGGGCTTCATGCCGACCCTTTCGCGGCCGGAGGTCGACGTACTCGAGGGCCTGACCACCGCGATCCTCGTCGACCAGGAGCGCATGGGATCGAACCCCCGTTCCACGGTTGGCACCGCCACGGACGCCAACGCGATGCTGCGCATCCTCTTCAGCCGGATCGGGAAGCCGCACATCGGTTCGCCGCAGGCCTTCTCGTTCAACGTCCCGACCCGAACGGCGAGCGGGATCATGACCGCTGACAAGGGCAAGGGTGAGAAGACCATCGTGCGCAACGTCGTCTACCAGGGCGGCATGTGCCCACGCTGCGAGGGCATGGGATCCGTCAACGACTTCGACCTGACGGCGCTCTACGACGACACCAAGTCGCTCAGCGAGGGAGCGCTCACGATCCCCGGCTACAGCATGGACGGCTGGTACGGCCGGATCTTCAGCGGCGCCGGACTGCCGATGGACAAGCCGATCGGCAAGTTCACCGACAAGCAGCTCGACAAGCTGCTCTACGGGGAGCCGACGAAGATCAAGGTCGAGGGTGTCAACCTCACCTACGAGGGCGTGATCCCCAAGATCCAGAAGTCGATGCTCTCCAAGGACGTCGATGCGCTACAGCCCCACGTACGCGCCTTCGTCGAGCGAGCCATCACGTTCACCGCCTGCCCCGAGTGCGACGGCACCCGGCTCAGCAAGGAGGCCCGGTCGTCGAAGATCGACGGGAAGAACATCGCCGACCTCTGTTCGATGCAGATCAGCGACCTGGCCGACTGGATCCGAGGCCTCGACGAGCCGTCGGTGGCCCCGCTGCTCACTGGCCTTCAGCACCTGCTCGACTCGTTCGCGGAGATCGGGTTGGGATACCTCTCGCTCAACCGGACGTCGGGCACGCTGTCCGGGGGAGAGGCTCAGCGCACCAAGATGATCCGCCACCTGGGTTCGTCGCTCACCGACGTCACGTACGTCTTCGACGAGCCCACGATCGGCATGCATCCGCATGACATCGAGCGGATGAACGACCTGCTGCAGCAGCTGCGCGACAAGGGCAACACCGTGCTCGTCGTGGAGCACAAGCCCGAGACGATCGCGATCGCCGACCACGTCGTGGACCTCGGTCCCGGCGCCGGCACGGAGGGTGGCACCGTCTGCTTCGAGGGCACTGTGGAAGGGCTGCGGGGGAGCGACACCATCACCGGCCGGCATCTCGACGACCGGGCGACGCTCAAGGACTCGGCTCGTACGTCGTCCGGCGCGCTGGAGATTCGGGGGGCATCGACGAACAACCTCCAAGACGTGGACGTCGACATTCCGCTCGGCGTGCTCTCCGTGATCACCGGTGTCGCCGGCTCCGGCAAGAGCTCGCTGATCAACGGCTCGGTCGCCGGCCGGGACGGCGTGGTGGTGATCGACCAGGGCGCGATTCGCGGTTCACGAAGGAGCAACCCCGCGACGTACACGGGACTGCTCGACCCGATCCGCAAGGCGTTCGCGAAGGCCAACGGCGTGAAGCCGGGACTCTTCAGCTCCAACTCCGAAGGCGCCTGTCCCACTTGCAACGGCGCCGGCGTCATCTACACCGAGCTGGGCGTGATGGCCACCGTCGAGTCCACCTGCGAGGACTGCGAGGGCAAGCGGTTCCAGGCAGCGGTGCTGGAGTACACGCTGGGCGGCCGCAACATCGCCGAGGTGCTCGCGATGTCGGTGGCCGAGGCCGAGGAGTTCTTCGAGGACGGCGAGGCGCGCACGCCGGCCGCCCACAAGATCCTCGACCGGCTGGCCGACGTCGGGCTCGGCTACCTCAAGCTCGGCCAGCCACTCACCACGCTGTCCGGCGGCGAGCGGCAACGGCTCAAGCTGGCCACCCAGATGGCCGACAAGGGTGACGTCTATGTCCTGGACGAGCCGACCACCGGCCTGCACCTCGCCGACGTCGAGAACCTGCTCGGCCTGCTCGACCGGATCGTCGACTCCGGGAAGTCGGTCATCATCATCGAGCACCACCAGGCCGTGATGGCGCACGCCGACTGGATCGTCGACCTCGGCCCGGGGGCGGGCCACGACGGCGGCCGGGTCGTCTTCGAGGGCACACCGGC
>JALDXR010000020.1:0-17018 GCA_032154865.1 Nocardioidaceae bacterium | reverse complement strand
CGTCGCCGTCGTAGTTCTTGCAGGCCCAGACGTAGCCGCCCTCCCACTTCAGCGCCGCCGCGACCATGTCGTCGATGAGCCGGTGCTCGTAGGTCAGACCGGCCGCTTCGAAGTCGGCCTTGAACTCGGAGTCGAAGACCTCCTGGAACAGGTCCTTGAACCGACCGTCGTAGGCCTTGAGGATCGTGTTCTTCGTCGACAGGTAGACCGGGAAGCCGCGCTGCAGCCCGTAGCGCAGCGACGCGCGGGCGAAGTCCCGGATCGAGTCGTCGAAGTTGTACATGCCGAGCGCCACGCCACCGCCGGAGAAGTTCGCGACGTCGAACTCCATCGGCTCGCCGCCGTCGTCGGGCGTGTAGGTCACCGTGACCTTGCCCGGACCCGGCACGACGAAGTTCTGCGCCTTGTACTGATCACCGTGCGCGTGTCGGCCGATCACGATCGGCTTGGTCCACCCGGGCACCAGACGCGGGATGTTGGAGATCACGATCGGCTCCCGGAAGATCACGCCGCCCAGGATGTTGCGGATCGTGCCGTTCGGCGACAGCCACATCTTCTTGAGCCCGAACTCCTCGACCCGTGCCTCGTCGGGCGTGATCGTGGCGCACTTGACGCCGACGCCGTGCTCCTTGATCGCCTTCGCGGCATCGACGGTGACCTGGTCCTCGGTCGCGTCCCGGTGCTGGATGCTCAGGTCGTAGTACTTCAGGTCGATGTCGAGATAGGGAAGGATCAGCCGGTCCTTGATGAACTGCCAGATGATCCGGGTCATCTCGTCGCCGTCGAGCTCGACGACCGGGTTGGCCACGTTGATCTTGGACATGCGCGACGCTCTCCTGCCGGACGGTAGATTGCTTGACGTCAAGATATCTCATGCGCCAGGACATTCGGCCGTCCGGGTGGGAGAGGCCGCTCGCGCCGGTGCCGTCAGCTCTCGGTCAGCAGCGTCAACAAGACGAGCACCAGCGTCGCCGCGGCGAACAGCCCGTGCCCGAAGACGAAGGCGAGCGGGAAGTGTTGCTCCGGCGGCGCGTCGGCGGTGGTCTCCTCTTTTCGCAGGCCGCCACCGGCGATCCAGCGGGCGAACATCGTGAACCCGAGGAGGGCGACGACGAGGATGATCACGAACGCCGTCCAGGCCAGGCCGTCGGAGTCGTTACCGAGGTAGATGATCCACAGGACGAGGCCGACCGCGGCCAGCAGCCCGTGTCCGAAGATCAGGGGCGGCCGCAGCCGGCTGCTCGAGCCCCCGCCGCCGCGCCGCAGCCAGATGCCGAGCATGCCGAAACCGCCCAGCGCCGCCACGATCCATGTCACCAATGCTGCGATCTCCATCGCACAGCTCCTTAGTCGAGTCGATCCCCGTCGTCCGTCTACGGTTGATGCCCGGCGAGCTGATCCTGTTCGTCGGCGACTCGTACGCCGTAGCGATAGGCCAGCTCACCGCCGAGAAAGCCGCCCACCGTGAGCACCGCGAGCGCCACCAGCGACAGCGCCAGATAGCCGTACGAGGTCCCGTCGGCCGGTGCCGGCTGGTCACGACGGAGCAGCCAGGCGATCGCGAACAACGTGGTGGCACTGAGGGTGCAGGACAGGTGGATCAGCGCGATCCGCCAGGCGCGGGTGTGAGGCGCGATGCCGATCAGGTCGAAGAAGCCGATCGAGCCGGCGGCCAGAGCGCCGAGGACTCCCAGCCCGAGCAACCACCAGGCGGCGTGGGACGCCGTGGCCTGGTCGTCGACGAACCGGGAGGCGATGTCCAAGACGACGCTCGCCACCCACGCGCCGATCGGGAGGGTAACCAGCGCGGGGTGCAGAGGGTGGCCGTAGGGGCCGGCCAGCAGTGTGGTCGGCCGCTTGGCGTTACGCAGTTCGCGATCCATCACACCATCCAGATTTCAACAACGATTCTTGTCTAAATTCGCCGTGGAGGCAATGCCTGGGCCGACCGGAGTACGCGACCGGGTCGATGCCTTGCTAGCGTCCGAGCCGACCCGTCGAAACGACGCGAGGAGAACCCGTGAGCGCCACCCCCGTCAAAGTCGCCGTCACCGGTGCGGCCGGACAGATCGGCTACAGCCTGCTCTTCCGGATCGCGGCCGGAGACCTCCTCGGGCCGAACACCCCGATCGAGCTGCGACTGCTCGAGATCACTCCGGCGCTGCCGGCCCTCGAAGGGGTCGTCATGGAGCTCGACGACGGCGCGTTCCCCAACCTGGCCGGGATCGAGACGAGCGACGATCCCAACGTGGCGTTCGACGGCGCCAGCATCGCGCTGCTCGTCGGAGCCCGGCCGCGTACGAAGGGCATGGAGCGCAGCGATCTCCTCGAGGCCAACGGCGCGATCTTCACCGGCCAGGGCAGGGCGATCAACGACCACGCGGCCGACGACATCCGGGTCACGGTGACCGGCAACCCGGCCAACACCAACGCGCTGATCGCGATGTCCAACGCCCCCGACATCCCACCGGAGCGGTTCGCCGCCCTCACCCGGCTCGACCACAACCGGGCGCTGGCACAGCTCGCGAGGCGGACCGGCGCTCCCGTCACCGCGATCCGGCGCCTGACGATCTGGGGCAATCACTCCGCGACGCAGTATCCCGACGTCTTCCACGCCGAGGTCGACGGGAAGCCCGCGACCGACCTGATCGGCGACCAGAGCTGGCTCGAGAAGGAGTTCATCCCGACCGTCCAGAAGCGCGGCGCCGCGATCATCGAAGCCCGTGGCGCCTCGTCGGCGGCCTCCGCGGCAGCGGCGACGATCGACCACACCCGCGACTGGCTGTCCGTGACGCCGGCCGGCGACTGGGTGTCGATGGCGGTCCGGTCGGATGGGTCGTACGGCGTGCCCGAGGGTCTGATGTCGTCGTTCCCGGTCACCTGCGCCGACGGTCGGCACGAGATCGTGACCGGTCTCGAGATCAACGAGTTCTCGCGTACCCGGATCGACGTCAGCGCCCAGGAGCTGGCCGACGAGCGCGATGCCGTCCGAAGCCTGGGCCTGATCGGCTAGCCCGGGCCTACGGCTGGTCGGGGACGATGGCCGCGAGTACGACCAGGGCGATGCCGAGCGTCAGCATGATGATCACGTCGGTGGCGCGCCGTCGCACCCGCAACAGCCCTGACGTCTTCTCGGGTATCACGGCCCGACCCACACCGGCGGCGACCAGCCCACCGCCGCAGACGCCGACGCCGGTACGCCAGGACCCGAGAGCGACGAGCGCCAGGCCAATGAGGGTAGTGACCACGACAGCGCTGTAGAGCACGCTCCCGAACGACGGTCGGAGCGCCCGGTTCATTCAGGGAGCGTCCGTTCGGCAGCCTCGACGACGTTGGCGAGCAGCATGGCGCGAGTCATCGGGCCGACGCCGCCGGGGTTCGGCGACACCCAGCCGGCGACCTCGCGGACGTCCTCGGCGACGTCGCCGATGATGCCCTTGCCCTCCGGGCCGCGGCTGACTCCGACGTCGAGTACTGCCGCACCCGGCTTGACCATGTCCCCCGTGACCAGACCGGGCTTGCCGGCGGCCGCGACGACGATGTCGGCCGCGCGCGTGTGGGCGGCCAGGTCGCGCGTGCCGGTGTGACACAGGGTCACCGTGGCGTTCTCGCTCTTGCGCGTGAGCAGCAGGCCGAGCGAGCGTCCGACCGTCACGCCACGGCCGATCACGCAGACGTCGGCGCCGGCGATCTCGACGTCGTGACGACGCAGCAGCTCGACGATGCCGCGTGGTGTGCAGGGCAGCGGCGCCGGCCGGCCGAGCGCCAGCCAGCCCAGATTGATCGGGTGCAGCCCGTCGACGTCCTTGGCCGGATCGACCATCTCGAGGATCGCGAACTCGTCGATGTGGTCCGGCAGCGGCAGCTGGACGATGTAGCCGGTGCAGCTCGGGTCGGCGTTGAGCTTCGCGAGATGGGTCTCGAGCTCGTCCTGGCCCACGTCGGCGGGCAGGTCGACCCGGATCGACTCGATCCCGACCTCGACCGAGTCGCGATGTTTGCCCGCGACGTACCACCCGCTGCCAGGATCGTCACCGACCAGGACGGTTCCCAGGCCGGGTGTCACGCCAGCCGCACGGAGGCGCGTGACACGCTCCCGCAGCTCGCCCTTGATCGTTGCCGCCGTTGCTTTGCCGTCGAGTATCCGGGCTGTCACGGACCGACAGTCTGCCATGGGCAACACGGCCGTACGCCGAGGGCAGTCCGGGGAGCCGCGATCAGTGGAAGAAGTGGCGAGCACCGGTGAGGTACATGGTGAGGCCGGCCTCCTGCGCGGCGGCCACGACCTCCTCGTCCCGCATCGACCCGCCGGGCTGGACGACGGCCCGGACCCCGGCGTCGACCAGTTCGAGCAGTCCGTCGGCGAAGGGGAAGAAGGCGTCGGAGGCGGCCACCGCACCGTCGGCCCGGTCACCGGCACGGGTCACGGCGAGCCGGGCGGAGTCGACCCGGTTGACCTGCCCCATGCCGACCCCGACGGTGGCACCTTCGGCGGCGAGCACGATCGCATTGGACTTCACGGCCCGGCAGGCCCGCCAGGCGAAGGCGAGATCGGCGAAGGTGGCGTCGTCGGCCGGCACCCCCGACGCCAGGGTCCACGACCCCGGGTCGTCGCCGTCGGCCTCGATCGTGTCCTGTGACTGCATCAGCAGGCCGCCGGACACGTCGCGCGTCTCGATGCCGGGAGCCGGCGCGCCCGGGCACCGGAGGATCCGGATGTTCTTCTTCCTCGACAGGATCTCGAGTGCGCCGTCTTCGTACGCCGGCGCGCAGATGACCTCGGTGAAGATCTCGGCCACCCGCTCGGCCATCGCGACGGACACCGGCCGGTTCGCCGCGATGACGCCGCCGAAGGCCGAGACCGGGTCGCAGTCGTGGGCTCGCTGGTGCGCCTGGTCCACGGTGTCGCCCACCGCGATGCCACAGGGGTTGGCGTGCTTGATGATCGCGACGGCCGGCTCGTCGAAGTCGTACGCGGCTCGCCGGGCGGCGTCGGTGTCGACATAGTTGTTGTACGACATCTGCTTGCCGTGCAACTGCTCGGCCTGCGCGATCCCCGTCGCCCCTTCGAATTTATAGAGCGGTGAGCGATAGAGCGCCGCGCGCTGGTGCGGGTTCTCGCCGTAGCGCAGCACCGAGGCGCGATCCCACGTGGCGCCGAGCCAGGCCGGAAAGCCACTGCCCTCACTCGTGTCGGTCAGCACATTGCCCATCCACGACGCGACGGCGACGTCATAGGTCGCGGTGTGGACGAACGCCTCCGCCGCCAGCCGCTGCCGCTCGGCTCGCGTGAAGCCATCGGACCGGACCGCCGCCAGCACGTCGTCATAGCGCTCCGGCGACACCACGATGGCGACGTTCGCATGGTTCTTCGCCGCCGCCCGGACCATCGACGGCCCACCGATGTCGATCTGCTCGACGCACTCCTCCGGAGTCGCGCCGGACATCACGGTGTCGACGAACGGATAGAGGTTGCACACCACGAGGTCGAAGGCCTCGATCTCGAGCTCGGCGAGCTGCTGGCGATGGGACTCTCGCCGCCGGTCGGCCAGGATCCCCGCGTGCACCCGTGGATGAAGCGTCTTGACCCGCCCGTCGAGGCACTCGGGGAATCCCGTCACCTGCTCGACCGTGGTCACCGGGATGCCGGCGCCGGCGATCTGAGCCGCCGTCGAGCCGGTCGACACGATGGCGACGCCGGCTTCGTGCAGGCCCTGGGCCAGCTCGGCCAGCCCGGCCTTGTCGTATACCGAGATCAACGCTCGGCGGATCGCCAGCCGCCCGTTGTCCGACATCGCGGAATCAGCCACGTCCGATCGCCACCCTTCTGCCTTCGATGCGATATCCCTCGCGCACCAGCTGCCCCACGGTCTCCACGAGCATCACCTGTTCCCGGCCCTTGATCCGCGCATGCAGGGTGTCGACGTCGTCGTCGGCCAGCACCGGGACGGCGACCTGGGCGATGATCGGCCCGGCGTCCACCCCGTCGTCGACCGCGAACAGCGTGGCCCCCGTGACGCGTACGCCATGGGCCAACGCGTCCCGCGGCGCGTGCATGCCCGGGAACGAGGGCAACAGGGCCGGATGCGTGTTGACCACCTTGCCGCCGAATCGCTCGAGGAACGCCGATCCCATCAGCTTCATGAAGCCGGCCAGCACCACCAGGTCCGGCTCGTAGGTGGCGACCGTGGCCGTCATCTCCCGGTCCCATTCGGCCCGGGTGTCGTGATCGCGTACCCGGTGCACGAACGTCGGTACGCCGGACCGCTCGGCTCGCGCCAGGCCTTCGATGCCCTCGCGGTCGGCCCCCACGGCGACGACGCGAGCGGAGTACGCCGGGTCGCCACACGCGTCGAGGAGGGCCTGCAGGTTCGTACCCGCGCCGGAGACCAGGACGACCAGTCGCGCCGGTCGTGAGTCCGGGGGATCGAAGGTCTGTGACAACTGCGGAAGCCTCGACTTGTCCGTGGGGCGAAGGCCGATCACACGATAGCCAGCGAACCGTCCAGTCCGGTGCTCAGGTCGCCTCGCGTCGCCCGGCCAGCACCCGAGCGGCGATGCCGCCGAGCAGACCGCCGATGCCCAGGGCGGCGACCGAGACGGCCAGGCAGCCGAGGACGTCAGGTCCGACGTCGGCCATCCGACCCGGGCCGATCGCACCGCCGCTGATCGCGACCAGCCCGGCGACGAGCAACCCGGAGCAGACGCCGGCCAGCGCACCCCGCAGCGCGGCGCGGTCGTAGCCGTACACGGGGTAGTGACGAACCGCCATCATCCCGGCGATCACGCCGCAGACCAGCGGGATCGCGGCCAGTGCGGAGAGCGCGGCCGGCTGGGTGCCGGGATCAGGGACGGCGGCGAGCCACGGGACGGCGGGCATCGGGCCGACCGACACCTCCGACAGCGTCACCGACGTACCGGTGCCGATCGACAGTCCGGGGCCGAGCAGCACGGCGACGGCGAACAGGACGACATTGGGGAGCACCGCGACGCTGACGAGGACGAGCAGCAGGCCGCCCACGAGACCCGGATCCAATCCCACCAGCAGCTCGCGCAGTGCCCCCAGATGGATGAGGAGGGAGGCGACCAGCGCGAGGGCCGCGCAGCCCAGCAGGCTCAGCGCACCGGACACGGCACCGAGCCACGAGGCACGCACGTCGTCCGGCACCGACCCGAGCAACGTGTCGAGGTCGTCGAGCTGACTCGCCGCCCCGATCGCGGCCGCACCCACGGTGAGGACCGCCGATACCGCCAGGGCGCGGACCAGAATCGGCTCGGCGCCCGGCTGCGAGGCCAGCATCGCCACACCGAGCACGCTGATGGTGTAGGCAGCCGCATAGGTCGCGGCGACGGTAGCAGCCTCGACCGGTCGGGTCGCCTGGGAGCTGCGAGCCGCCCAGCGGCCGGCCCGCAGGCACAGCCAGCCGACTGCCAGCGTCAGCCCGAGCGGGATCACCTCGATCGTGCCGGCGTCGACCCGCAGGCCGCTGCCGTGACCGAGCAGCCAGGCGTCGGCACCGACCCGGAGCGCATCGGTCATCGAGCCGCCGGTGCCGACCAGCCACCCCACGACCGCCAATCCCATCGCGGCCACGACGCCGGCAGCCGCCATCGCGAGTCCGGCCACCGCCCCCGTCAGCCAGCCGGGCGGCGGGGCGACGTCGGCTCCGTCCGGAGACGGGCGCGAGGCGGTACGGCTCAGAAGGTCGACCATGATGCGTCCATCGTCACCCGGTGCCCCGGCCGCGTGACGGTTGCCACGCCGAGCGTCCCGGCTTTGGCATCGGGGATGTCGTCCACTAACGTCAGGACGACGTGTGACCGCACCGCACTGAACCGAGGAGACGTGGATGACACGGGTCGACGAATTCGACGCGTTCTACCACGACTCGCGACGGCAAGTGCTGCACCAGACGTACGCGGTCACCGGTGATCTCACGGCCGCGATCCTGGCGGTCCAGGACGCCTACGCCCATGCCTGGCAGCACTGGCCCAAGCTGCGCCACAGCGATCCGCTGTCGCAGGTCCGGCCGGAGGCGATGCGGCTGGCGACGCTCCGCCGCGGGACCAACCTGCTGCGCCGGAAACGGCAGGCCGACACCGACACCCAGCTCCTCACGGCGTTGGCGGCCCTGAGCTCCAGCGACCGGCGGCTCGTCATTCTGCAGACCGCCGGCGGACTCGACATCGCCGCCGCCGCGCGCGAGGTCGGTCTGACCGCCGATCACGCCGTCGAGGCCACCGACCGCGCCGTCACCGAGCTCGAGGACTCCCTCGACGCCTCGACCGGGCAGATCGAGCGCCGGCTCGAAGGCCTGCGCCGCATCACCGACGCCGCGTCGCTGCCACGTGCGTCGGTCATCCGCCGGTCCGGCACCCGCCGCAAGCACCGCAACACGATCGTCGCCGTCGCCACGTCGGCCGCCCTCGTCGCGGGCGCGGGCTACCTCGTCACGGCGCCCGCCGACGGCCGGGCCGACGACCTGCATCCCAAGCGGCAGCAGATCGTCCGCGAAGGCGCCACCGACCAGGAGACGATCGGAGCCACCGAGGAACAACTGCTCAGCGCCCCACAGGTCACCGAGCTCGACCCCAATCTCCCGTGGAAGGAGACGGGCACCTCGACCAACCTGGACGAGCTCCAGCCGTACGCCACCTGCGCGCAGGCGCGCTACGGCACGACGAAGCTGCGCCAGGCCTACGTCCGCGGCTTCAAGGCGGGCGGCAAGACCCAGCAGACCGCCGTGGAAGCGATCGAGGTCGCCCGCACCAAGGCGGCGGCTGCGCACTCCTACGCCCGGCAGCTGCATTGGTACGCCGGCTGCCAGGTGCCTCGGGTCCAGCTGCTCGGCGCCTACACGGCCAACCGCAACGGCACCGACCTCCGCATCATCCAGCTGCGCAAGTGGTCCGACCCGGTCCGCACGATCACCGTCGGCATCTCCCGGTCCGGCTTCGTCACGTCGACCTTCGTGCATCAGATCGACGAACCTCGAGGACCGGGGCTGGAGCCGTTCTCCGAGCTCGTCGACATCTCCCTCGGCCTGCTGTGTGGCAACACCGGCGGGGAATGTCAGTTCACCAAGAGCGTTCGCTCGGTCGCGCCGCCGGTGCTCCAGCCCCCGGGCTTCCTCGGCGCCGTCGACCTGCCGCCGGTCGCCAACCTGGCCAAGGTCTGGGTCCCGACCAAAGCGGTCCGGATGAAGCAGAATCCGTCGGCCACGACCTGTGACGACGCCCAGTACACCGGCAAGGGTGTGAGCGGCGTTCGCGCCCGCTTCTACGTGGTCCCGGAGGCCAAGCAGCTTCCTGAGACGTTCGGGATCAGCGAGACCATCGCGACGTTCCGGTCCCAGAAGGGCGCGGAGGCGTACCTGAAACGTCTGGAGAAGCGGTTCCGGACCTGCTCGGACCGCAAGCTCACCGCCCGGGTACGCGGGCCGTCTCGGATCGCCCAGGGTCCGGTGAGGGTACGGACGTGGTGGTTGTCCATCGAGACCACGAGCGACAAGGAAGTGGAGTACCGCGTCGCGCTGGTCCGCAACGGCAACCGCATCGCCCACCTCATGTTCAGCCCGGTCGGCAAGTTCGACATCGCGCGCCAAGCCTGGAACGCACTCGGCGTACGCGCCGGACATCGCCTCAGCGAGCTGAAGTAGCGCCCCGCTCGTCGGCTACTGCGAGGTGACGATCTCCCGCATCAGGCGAGCGGTCTCCGACGGTGTCTTGCCGACCCGGACGCCGGCCGCCTCGAGAGCCTCCTTCTTGGCCTCGGCCGTGCCGGACGAGCCGGAGACGATCGCGCCGGCGTGGCCCATCGTCTTGCCCTCGGGAGCGGTGAACCCCGCGACGTAGCCGACGACCGGCTTGGTGACGTTGGCCCGGATGAAGTCGGCCGCCCGCTCCTCGGCATCGCCGCCGATCTCGCCGACCATGATGATCGCGTCGGTCTCCGGATCGTCCTGGAACGCCTGGAGGCAGTCGATATGGGTGGTCCCGATGATCGGGTCGCCGCCGATGCCCACCGATGTGGTGAAGCCGATGTCGCGCAGCTCGTACATCAGCTGGTAGGTCAACGTCCCGGACTTGCTCACCAGGCCGATCCGGCCGGCCCCGGTGATGTCGGACGGGATGATGCCGGCGTTGGACTTGCCCGGGGAGGCGATGCCGGGGCAGTTGGGGCCGATGATGCGCGAGGTGCCGGTGCGCTGCGAGTGGGCCAGCGCCCAGGCGGTGTCGTGGACCGGAACGCCTTCGGTGATGACGACGATCAAGGGCATGCCGGCGTCGATCGCCTCGACCATGGCGTCCTTGGTGAACGCGGGCGGCACGAAGAGCACCGAGACGTCGGCGCCGGTCTCCTTCATCGCCTCCTCGACGGTGCCGTACACCGGGAGGCTGGTGCCGTCGCTGCTGCCGTCATCGAAGGCGACCGAGGTGCCGGCCTTGCGGGCGTTGACGCCGCCGACGACCGCACTGCCGGCGGCCAGCATCCGGCGGGTGTGCCGCTGGCCCTCGGAGCCGGTCATGCCCTGGACGATGATCTTGCTCTGCTCGTTGAGGAAGATGGCCATGAGTCCGCTCCTTACTTCGCCGCCGCCAGCTCGGCAGCACGCCGGGCGGCCCCGTCCATCGTGTCGACCATCTCGATGATGTCGTGCTCGGCATCGGCGAGGATCCGCCGACCCTCCTCGGCATTGTTGCCGTCGAGTCGTACGACCAGGGGCTTGGTGATCTCCTCGCCCCGGTTCTCGAGCATCTCGATCGCGGCCACGATGCCGTTGGCCACCGCGTCGCAGGCGGTGATGCCACCGAAGACGTTGACGAACACGGCGCGTACGTCGGGGTCTCCGACCACGATCTCGAGGCCGTTGGCCATCACCTCGGCGCTGGCGCCGCCGCCGATGTCGAGGAAGTTCGCCGGTTGCACGCCGCCGAAGTCCTCACCGGCGTACGCCACCACGTCGAGCGTGCTCATGACGAGTCCGGCGCCGTTGCCGATGATGCCGACCGTGCCGTCGAGCTTGACGTAGTTGAGGTCCTTCTCCTTGGCGGCCGCCTCCAGCGGATCGTCCGCGGTGCGGTCGACGTAGTCCGCGTGGTCGGGATGCCGGAAGTCGGCGTTGTCGTCGACCGTGACCTTGCCGTCGAGCGCGTCGAGGCGCCCGTCGCCGAGCCGGCCGAGCGGGTTGACCTCGACGAGCGAGGCGTCCTCGGAGACGAAGCAGTCCCAGAGCCGGCCGATCATCGCGGTCGCCTGGTCGGCCAGCTCCGCCGGGAACTTCGCGGTCGTCACGATGTCCCGGGCCTTGGCCTCGTCGACGCCGGTGACCGGGTCGATCGGGATCTGCGCGACCGCGTCCGGGTTGGTGCGCGCCACCTCCTCGATCTCCACGCCGCCCTCGACGCTGGCGATGCAGAGGTACGCCCGGTTGGCCCGGTCGACCAGGAACGAGAAGTAGTACTCCTCGGCGATGTCGACCGCCGGGACGACGAGGACCCGCTTGACCGTGTGGCCCTTGATGTCCATGCCGAGGATCTCGCCGGCTCGAGCAGCCGCCTCGTCCGGGTCGGCCGCGAGCTTGACGCCACCGGCTTTGCCCCGGCCGCCGGTCTGGACCTGGGCCTTGACGACGACGCGGCCGCCGATCCGCTCGGCGGCGGCCCGCGCCTCGTCGGCCGTCTCGGCGACGACGCCGGGAGTGAGCGGAACATCGTGCTTGGCGAAGAGTTCCTTGGCCTGGTACTCCATCAAATCCACGAGCTGCCGTCCTTCGCGACTCGACCGGTCCGAAATCCCCTGGGGAGCCTAACGTCTCAGGTTCGGGGTCCCGCGTGGAGATCCGGTCCGCGGGGGTACGGGTCGCGCTGAGCCGTCTCATGCTTGCGGACGGCACCCCGATGCAAGACGCTCGTCACCATGGAGACTCACTCCGTCACCTCGACAGACGTCACCCTGTCCGCCCGCGACTGGCCCCACCCGGACGGTCCGACGGTGATCCTGGTGCACGGTTACCCCGACTCGCAGATCGTGTGGGAGCCGGTGGCGAACCAGCTCGCCGGGCAGCACGGCCTGCGGGTGATCACCTACGACGTCCGCGGTGCCGGCCGGTCGACTGCGCCGCCGGACCGCCGCGGCTACCGGACCGATCGGCTCATCGACGACCTCGTCGCGGTTCTGGACTACGCCGGTGGTTCTGACGGCGGCGGTATCCACCTCGTCGGACACGACTGGGGCTCGATCCAGCTGTGGGACGCGGTGACGACCGAGGACACCGACGAGCGGCTGAGCGGGCGGCTGCTGTCGTTCACGTCGATCGGCGGACCGTCCCTCGACCACATGGCGTACGTGATGCGGCGGGCGCGCAACGAGCGTGACCTCAACCTGCTCGTACGCCAGGGAATGCACTCGTGGTACGTCTACGCGTTCCAGCTGCCCTGGCTCCCCGAGCAGCTGTGGCGGCGCGCGACCCGGCAGCTGCGGCGCCGGATCGCCGCGACCGAGCACCTCGGCGACGCCCCGCACTGGGGCGAGACCCTCGCTGCGGACGCGTCCAACGGGCTCAACCTCTATCGGGCCAACATCCAGGACCGGATGCGGCACCCCCGGCCGGGCAAGACGAACGTCCCGGTGCAGCTCATCGTGCCGAGGCACGACAAATACGTCGTCCCCGAGGTCTTCGCCGACCTGGAGGAGTTCGTTCCCGAGCTGACCCGGGTCGATGTCGACGGCGGGCACTGGGTGACGGTCCAGCGGCCCGATCTGGTGGCGCGACTCGTCGCCGAGCACGTACGCGCCCACGAGCCGTCGAGGTGACGCCGGCGACGTACGACGGATCGGTCACGACCCCGCGACGGCGGCGCCTGCTCGACCGACTCGCCCACAACATCCTCGCGCTGCCCTCGGACCGGCCCCGGCTCGTGGCGATCGACGGCGTCGACGGCGCGGGCAAGACGATGCTCGCCGACGAGCTGGCGACGGATCTCCGGGCGGCAAGTCGGCCGGTGCTACGGGCGAGCGTGGACGGCTTTCATCGCCCTCGCGCCGAGCGCTACGCCCGGGGCCGCCGGTCTCCGGAGGGCTACTACCTCGACTCCTACGACTATCCGACCCTGCTGTCGGTGCTGCTCGAGCCGTTCGTCGCGGGCGATCGGGTCAGCCTGGCCGTGTGGGAGCACACCCGCAACGCCCCGGTGCCTCGCCGATGGCAGCCGGTGGATCGCCGGGCCGTCCTGCTCTTCGACGGCATCTTCCTGCACCGTCCGGAGCTGCGCGACCGGTGGGACCTGTCGATCTTCTGCCGCGTCGACCCGGCCACCTCCTGCGCCCGGATGGCCGTCCGCGACGGCACGCCCGCCGACCCGGCCGATCCGGCCAACCGGCGCTACGTCGAGGGTCAGCGCCACTACCTCGACGCCTGCGATCCCGAGGCACTCGCGACGTACGTCGTCGACAACGCCGACCTGGCCGCGCCGTACCTCGTCGAGCGCTAGCCGGCCGGCAGGTGGCGGTCGTACCAGAGCACGATCCGGGTGAGGAAGTCGGTGAGGGCGGGGTGTGACCGTACGCCGTGGCCCTCCTGGGGATAGATCGCGAGCACCGACTCGACGCCGTGGCCGAGCAGTGCCTGATGAAACTCGCGGGCCTGGTCGGGCGGCGTGCAGCGGTCCAGTGCGCCCGCGACGTTGAGGCACGGCGTGCGTACCTTGCTCGCCTGCAGCACCGGGCTCCGGGTGTGAACGGTCGTCCCGGGCTGTTCGGGATCGGCCCGCAGGAAGCTGTCGCCCCAGCCGCCGATGTTGCTGGTGAAGGACTGGCTGTACCAGTCGGTGACCGGCGAGATCGGCACCGCGGCGGCGAACCGCTGATCCTGGGTGACCAGCCACGACGACATGAACCCGCCGTAGCTGCCGCCGATCAGGCCGATCCGCGCCGGGTCGGCGACGCCGCGTTCGACGAGGGCGTCGATGCCCGACCGGATGTCATCGGCGTCGGCACCGCCCATGTCGCCGACGACACGACCGGCGAAGTCCTGCCCACGACCACCGCTGCCTCGCGGGTTCGGGTGGAAGACGGCATAGCCGCGGGACACCAGCAACGGCACGAACGGTGCGCGCATCGACCACATGTTGCGATAGGCCCAGACCGGTCCCCCGTGGACGTGGACGACCAGCGGGTACGGTCCGTCGCCGGCCGGCAGGCACAGGACACCCTCGATCTCGAGGCCGTCGGGAGCCGTCCACGACACCGGCTCGGCGCGGCCGGCGATCGACAGAAGGTAGTCCGTCCCGGGGCTCGCTGTGGAGGCCAGCACCTCGTCCTTCTCGCCACCCATCAGGGCCAGCTGCGGTGGCAGTTGATAGGCCGACTGCACGACCGCGACGCGCCCGTCCTCGGTGAAAGCGCCGTCGGGATACCACATCCCGCCGCAGGACAGGTCGGTCGAGAACACCTCTCTGACCGCGCCGGTCGCGATGTCGACGATCCCGGCGACCGAGTCGAGATGCCGCTGGCCGACGTAGCCCAGCCGGTTCGCGTCGATCCACTGCAGCGAGGTCACGTCCGTACCCGCGGTGTCGACGATCGAGGTCGAGCCGGACTCCAGGTCGAGTACGGTCAGGTCGCCGGCGACGATCCATCGGTCGCTACAGACGGCCTGAACGACGCTCGCGTACCGGCCGTCGGGCGACCCGGTCGGCAGTCCGAGCTGGACCTCGCTGTGCAGCAGCTCACGGCTCTCGCCGGATTCGAGATCGATCAGGGTCAGGACCGAGTCGTACCACGCGTCCTCGTCCGGCGCGTCGCAGGTCACCGCCACGAGCCTGGACGGTCCACACCATCCCGCCTCCCAGCAGTTCATCCCGTCCGGCGACACCCGCGACAGCTCGCCCGTGTCGAGTGCGTAGACCCACAGGCTCCGCCACTCCGACTCCGACGCACCACTGTCGACCGCTGGATGCCATGCGGGCAGATCCTCGTGGGCGGCCACGTTGGCGGTCCCGCCCTGGCCGCCGGACAGGGCCGCGCCGAGACCCGCGACTCCGAGCAGCAGCCGTCGGCCGTCGGGCGACCAGTGGGCGAACTCCACGGTCCCGGGCACGGTCGGTGCCGGGACCGCCTCGCCGAACCGGGTGTCCCCGAGGAGATACAGCTGGAACCGTCCCGGCTCGGCCCGATCGGACAGGAACGCCAGGGTCGCACCGTCCGGCGACAGCCGTCCCCATCGGGCCGAGCCAGCACCCGTCGTCAGCGCCGTGAGCTCGCCGTCCTCGACCGCATAGACCACCGTCCGGGGCAGTCCGACCAGCTCGTCGAGCACCGACCCGGTCACCACCACCCGGCCGCCGTCGGCCGACACATGCTGTTCGGCCAACGCATGCGGACGGCCGAAGACGGGTTCGTGCAGCCGCCGCAGGTAGTCCGCGACCGCCTGGTGCTCCGCGGTCTCTCGTACGTCAGTCAGCATTGCGGGAGTCCTTTCAGCCGATGATTCGGGCGGCGCCGTAGCCGCTGGCCAGGAGGTCGCCGCTGTCGAACCGGCCGGGATCGAACTGCGCCATGCCCGGGTGGACGGCGTCGCCGGCGACGAGCGCTGCCACGTGCCACCCGAGGGCGGGACCCAGCTTGAACCCGTGCCCGCTCGACCCGGCGTCGACGTACACCCGGTCGGCGACCTGGCCGATCACCGGCTGCCAGTCCGGGCTGACGTCGTAGAGGCTGGCCCAGCCGACGCCCTCCTGGGTTGCGCTGAGCCGAGGGATGCGCCGGCTCGCCGCGGCACCCAGCTCGGCCGACTCGTGCGGGAGGATCTCCTGGTCGAAGTCGTCGGGGTCGACCTGGTCGGTCGGGTCGAGCCAGCCGAGCTGGAAGTGGGTCGTGCCGTCCGGCTTGAAGTAGTACGAGCCCGGGAGGTCGCAGATCAGGTGCGGCAGCGGGGTCACCGGCCCGAAGGCGTACGACGCCACGACGTGGCGCTCGACGATGAGGGGCAGGTCGACGCCGATCTGCCGAAGCAGCGGCCGGGTCCACGGTCCGGCCGCGACCAGCACACGATCCGCCCGGGTGACTCCGCTGTCGTCGGTGATTGCGACATGGTCGCCACGGATCTCGAGCTGCCGGACGGTCGTCGACGTACGCAGCGTCGCACCGCCCGTCACGGACCTCGAGATCATCCCCGACGTTGTTCCGGTCGGGTCGGCGTATCCAGCGTCGGGCTCCCACACCCCCACGGCGATGTCGTCGAGCTCGACGCCGGGCAGCAGGTCCGCGAGCGCGTCGGGCTCGATCACCTCCGCGTTCACCCCGGTCTCCGACAGCCGCGCGACCACCTCGCGGCACTGACCGGCGTCCGACTCCGAATGCAGGAAGGCACCGCCGGTCTGCCGGAAGCCACAGTCCCCACCATCGGTGAGCTCCGCGAAGTTCCGGAAGATCTCCATGCTGTCCTTGGCGACCTCGGCCAGGAACTGGTTGGTGTAGTACGCCCGGACGATCGCGCTCGACTGCCCGGTCGGTCCGCCGGCGGGCACCGTACGTTCGAACACGGCGACGCGTAGCCCACGGCCGGTCAGGTGGTAGGCCGCACTCGCGCCGTGGATCCCGGCTCCGATGACAGCCACGTCAAAGCTCTCCATGGCTCTTGAGACTAAGCCGACGAGGCCCGCCTCCTCCATGGCCTGATCAGCTCGCAGGCACTCCCCTCCACGTCGCGGAAGACACGCATCGAGTTACCCCCGAGGATCTTGTCGGAGGTGGCTGCTGGGATGACGAGATGGCCTGGCTTGGTGGGTCGGCCGCTCGTCGATCGAGCGGATCGCCCCGCCCTGGCGCGGGAAATGATCGAGCACTCCGACGACCTGGAAGCGCGGGCCGAGCGTCAGGCCGACGAGGTAGCCGTCGCACGGCTGGAGGGCCAGGTCCAGGGGTGGCGTGAAGCTGCGGCGAGGCTACGGACTCGACGCACCTGAGCCGGATGTCGGCGCGTCCCGCCCCGTGGGTCCGGTCCGCAGTCTGACAT
>JALDXR010000318.1:0-4857 GCA_032154865.1 Nocardioidaceae bacterium | reverse complement strand
CCCCCGCCACCCCCGACGACCCGCCCGTCCACGACCTCGTCGACAGCGTCGAACCCCCGGCGTTGATGCTCACCTGGGACGAGCCATGGCTGACCCTCAAAACCGGGTGCCTGTACGACGCGAATCTCGCCGTGTTGTGTATCGCCGGCCGGTTGGAGCCGCTGCCCGGGGTGGAAGAGATCGAACGGCTGGCTGTCCATGTCCTGACCCGGATGCGCGACGACGCGTACCCGTGGCGGCTCGCCGCGTCACAGGCGAACCGGATCCTGAGGGTCGGGAACGTCCCGTACTTCGGCGCACGGCTCACCTACCGGGTCGTTGTCGCCGTCAACAAGGAAGGAAGCTGAGTCATGGCCGAGCCTGCCCCTTTGATCCTGACCGATGCGAGCCTGAAGATCTCGAAGGACGGCACCGAGGCCGGCCTGACCGAGCTCGCCTGTCTCGCGAACCACATCGAGCTCGCCCCGGACGTGTCCGTCACCACGATCGACACGATGTGCGGCAGCCGGGACTACCCGGGGACTGTGAAGTGGGCGCTGATGGCGACCCTGTACCAGTCGTTCGACGTGGACGCGACCGAGGAAGTCCTGTCCGCCGCGGTCGCGCTGGGGACGCCGACGCCGTTCGAGATCGTCGGGTACAAGGGGCAGCCCGTGTCGGCGACGAACCCGGCCTGGACGGGCGAGGTGATCCCGCAGCCGTATGCGCCGATCAACGGTGACGCCGGCGAAGCGTCCGAGGTCGAGCTCGAGTGGTCGCTGAACGGGCCGCCCGTCAAGGTGGTCACCCCGGGGCCGTAGCCCTGGCGGCCACGCCAGCCGTCCAGGGCAACTACGAGGCGATGACCGTCACCGAGCTTCAGGCGCTGCTCGCCGAACGGGGCTTGCCGACCACCGGGTTGAAGGCCGAGCTGGTGCAACGACTCGTCGACAACGACGCCGGCGTCTAGGCCATGCCGGTCAAGGTCAAGGTGAGAGGGCTCGCCGAGCTGCAAGCCGCTTTGCCGAGGTTCGCGAACCGGGTCGACCAGCAGATGACGCAGACGGAGCGGTGGGCGGCCGACCAGGCCGCCCAGAAAGCCCGCAGCAACGTCCCCAGGCGCACCGGGTACCTGGCGGCGTCCACCAGCGCTTCGGGGCACACGGCGTCGATGGACGCGCCCTATGCGACGTTTGTGGAGTTCGGCGGCCGCGGGCATCCGCACACGTCCTCGGGGAACGTGCTCGGGCCGGCCGCCGAGGAAACCGAGCCCGTCTACCAGCAGCGCGCCGAGCTGGACACCAACAACGTGATACGGGGGTTCTCATGGCCGAGACAATGACCGAGCCGCGCTCCGTCAACAGCAAGCCGCTCTCGGTCGAGCTGACCAAGGAAGACCTCGCCAACCCAAGGTTCAGCCCGCGCGAGCTGCGTGTGTTGCGCGAGCGGACAGGCATGTCGCTCGGCCAGTTGCTGGCGGATGAGGGCAACGACGAGAAGTTCACGGCGCTCGCCTGGCTGAAGCTCAGACGGTCAGGTCAGCCGCTCGAGTGGGACGACATGGACGACGTCGTCATCGAGCTGAAGCTGACCGAATCGGCGCTGGACCCTACGAGCGCGCCCAGCTCGAGTCCCTCGTCCACTTCTGCCGGTTCTGGCGGATGACCCCCAGGCAGGTTGACGAGCTGACCGCCGTCGAGCTGGACGCGATGACCCGGTACGCGATCCGTGAGCAGCGCGCCCAGCGCAGGGCCAACAGGAAACGCTGAGTGGCTAACCCGTCCGTCACCGTCGACTTCCTCTCCGACACGTCGGGGCTGTCGAAGGGCATCAACGAGGCGAACAGCTCGGCGAAAGGGTTCGGCAAGACACTGGGTTCGGTGGCGAAGGGCGGCGCGATCGCCGCAGGGGCCGCCGGCGTCGGCGCCCTGGTGTTCACGTTGAAGACGGGGATCGGCGAGTTTCAGGAGGCGACGAAGGTCGCCGCGCAGACCGAGGCGACGATCAAGTCGACGGGGGGCGCCGCGAACGTGTCCGCCGGCCACGTCTCATCCCTGGCCGAGTCGCTGATGAAGAAGAGCGGGGTGGACGACGAGGCGATCGCATCCGGTGAGAACCTGCTGTTGACGTTCACAAACGTCCGGAACGAGGTCGGCAAGGGCAACGACATCTTCGACCAGGCCACCACCGCCGCACTGGACATGAGCGTGGCGTTGGGCACCGACATGAAGACCAGCGCCATGC
The DNA here is from genome assembly GCA_032154865.1 of Nocardioidaceae bacterium. Classification (GTDB taxonomy): domain Bacteria; phylum Actinomycetota; class Actinomycetes; order Propionibacteriales; family Nocardioidaceae; genus DATFRX01. The sequence goes on along the minus strand of JALDXR010000318.1, from coordinate 2,634 downwards.
AATTGGGCAAGGCGTTGAACGACCCGGTGGCCGGGATGACGAAGCTGACGAAGTCCGGTGTGACGTTCACGGACGCCCAGAAGGAACAGGTCAAGGCGATGGTCGAGGCCGGCGACACGATGGGCGCCCAGAAGATCATCCTGGCCGAGCTGAACAAAGAGTTCGGCGGCAGCGCCGAAGCCGTCGGGAAGACCCTGCCGGGCCAGATCTCGATCCTGAAGGAGTCGTTCAACAACTTCGCCGGCATGCTGGTCGGGAAGCTCGTCCCCTATGTGGAACGGGCGATGGCGGCCCTGCAGGAAAACTGGCCGCAGATCCAGGCGGCGCTCAGCACCGCGTGGACGATCATCCAGCCGATCCTGGCCGCGCTCGGCGAGGCGTTCAAAGCGGTCGGCCAGATCATCGTCGGCGTCGTCGGCCTGATCCGTGACAACTGGGGCACCATCGGCCCGATCGTCCAACTGGTCGCCGACAGCATCAAGCTCACGTTCGACCTGATCGCCGGCATCCTCCGCACCATCGCCGCCCTCCTCCGCGGCGACTGGGCCCAGGCATGGGAGGAGTTCAAGAACGTCATCTCGACCGCCGTCGACCTGATCAAGAGCAGGATCGAGCTCGCGTTGCTCCCGTTGAAGATGGTCCTCGAAGCGCTCTGGAACGGGATCAAGACGGCCGCCGAGACAGCCTGGAACGCATTGAAGACCGTGATCCTCGGTGTGGTCGACGGGATCAAGTCGTCGCTGACGGAGAAGTGGAACGCGATCAAGACCGCCGTCGAGACCGCCGTCAACCTGTTGAAGACCGCGCTCGAGACAGCATGGAACGCGATCAAGACCGTCGTTGAGACAGCGTCCGGCGGTGTGAAGACCGCTGTGAACGCGGTCAAGACAGCGTTCGACGCCGCCAAGAGTGCAGGGTCGGCGCTGGCCGGGTTCTTCGAGGGCGCCTGGGATAAGGCGACCAGCGCCGCGAAGACCGCCGCCAGCGTCGTCAGCGGCGGCGTGGACGCGGTCAAGGGCGCGTTCGACGGCGCCAAGGGGGCGGTGACCAGCCTGGTGGGGTATCTCGAGGGGCCGATGAAGACGGCGTTCAACGCGGCCAAGGGTGTGGTGGACGCGTTCGCCGGCCCGTTCAACGCAGTCAAGGGCGCGATCGAGGGTGTGATCGGCGCCGTCGAGCGGCTGATCGGCGCGCTGGGCCGGATCAAGGTGCCCGACATTCACCTGCCGAACCTGCCCGGCATCCCCGGCCTCGCATCCGGCGGCGTCGTCTCACGGCCCACGCTCGCGTTGATCGGTGAGGGCCGCGGCCGCGAGATCGTCGCCCCCGAGAGCCTGATGCGGAAGCTGCTCCGAGAAGAGGGCGGCGGCAGTGGCGGCGGCCCGGTCAACGTCCGCGTGTTCATTGGCGACACCGAGCTGAAGGGCATCGTCCGCTCCGAGGTGACCAGTGTGAACACCGGCATCGCCAGAACCCTGCTCGCGGGGACAGCATGATCCTCACGTTGGACGCCCCGGTCGAAGCGGTCAGGGTTGAGGTGACCGTTCCCGCCGGCCACAACCGGCTCGCCATCTCGAGGGTCGGCCCGTCCGGCACCAGCGCCTATGTCCGGAACTACGCGCCCGCGATCGTCGCCCCCGGCCTGATCCTCGCCAGGGATTTCGAAGCCCCGATCGGTGTCCCGCTCACCTACAAGACCGAGTCGTGGAACACCGCCACCCCCGGCACGGTCACCACCGAGACAGCCACCTTCACGGTGCCCGACGACGGCTGTGACGACACCTGGCTCACCGACCTGGTCAGGGCGCAGAACACGTTCCAGGTGACCGTCGCTGAGTTGGCCAGCCTGGATTACGAGTACCCGTCCGGGGTGTTCCAGGTGATCGACCGCAGAACCCCCGTCGTCGCCAGTGACATCGCGAACACGCCGACGTTCGAGCTGTCGCTGCTCACCGACACCGACGACGAGCGGGAGCGGGCCCGGGCGATCCTGGGGAACGGTGTCCCCGTTTTGCTCCGCACGCCGCCGGCGAACGGGATCGGGAACCTGTACTTCGCTGTCACAGGCTGGTCGGAGCAACGCATCGTGAACAAAGCACGGGAGCAGGCGCGCATGTTCGTCGCCGCCTGCGTTCAGGTCGACCGGCCCGACCCTGTCCTGTTCGCCCCGATCCAGCCGGTCACCTACGAGGACGTGAAAGCCGAGTTCGCCAGCTATGCCGAAATGCTCGCGGAACGCTCGTCGTATGACGCTGTCCTGTACGGGTACGCGGACGTGGCCGAGGACGTTGTCCCCTGGCCGCCGCAGGCCATCTGATGCAACCCGTGTCGGACGAGTTCCTGGGGATGCTCCGGATCGCCCACCTGGTCGCGGTCGAAGCGGTGGTCGAGCCGCCGGACGATGATCCGGTCACCGTCCCCGTCGTCGCCGGCAGCGTCACGTTGGACAGGACGGGCGCTGTCCGCCGGCGTGGCACGCTGACCGTCCCGTGGACGCTCAACCCCAAGCCCGGTGACCCGCTCAGGTTGCGCGAGCTCCCCTACGGCGGGTACGTGGTGCTGCGCCGCGGCATCCGGATGGGGGACGGGTCGCGCGAGCAGGTGCAGTTGGGCCGACTCCGGATCGCCAGCGTC
>JALDXR010000317.1:0-4860 GCA_032154865.1 Nocardioidaceae bacterium | reverse complement strand
CGCCCGGCAGGTCCCAGCGTCCGGGCTGCGGCTCGGACTCGTTGAGCAGCTTCGGCGCGGCCAACGCGACCGCGATGCCGATCGGAACGTTGATCAGCATGGTCCAGCGCCATGAGGCCTCAGTGAGCGCGCCGCCGAGGATCAGTCCGATCGCGGCACCTGCTCCTGACATGGCGGCGTAGACCGCGAACGCCCGGTTACGCCACCGGCCGGCCGGGAAGTTCGTCGTGATCAGCGCCAATGCGTTCGGTGCCGCCGCCGCGGCCCCGAGGCCCTGCAGCGCGCGGAACGTGATCAGCTCCCAATCGGTCTGGGCAAGCCCGGCGAACAGCGACGCGACCCCGAATACGGTCACGCCGAACATGAACACCTTGCGGCGTCCGATCACGTCACCCATGCGACCGCCGAGCAACAGCAGGCCGCCGAAGGCGATGGTGTAGCTGGTGATGATCCAGGTCAGATTCGCGTTGCTGAAGCCCAGGTCGGCTTGGATGTGCGGCATCGCGATGTTCACGATGCTGGCATCCAGCACGACCATGAGCTGAGCGGTGGTGATGAGCAGAAGGGCCAGGCTCAGGTGACGACTGCGCCCCGCTGTTTCCTCCGGCGGATCGGCCTTGTTAGGTAGTGAGTCGACTGACATACACGTCCTTTTCTGCTTCGGCCGCCCCATGGGCGGCTACTTCTATCGGAGTCGGTTCTGGGTCAGGAGATGGCTTCTCGTGACCCACGTTCTGGAGTTGCAGTGCGCTGGGCGACGGGGAGTACGACCTCGTCGATGAGTCGCTCGATGAAGGCGTCGTCCACCTTGTGGCCGTGGAACACGCTGAAATGCGACGACAGCGCCGGGAGCAGGGCCAGCACGATGTCCGGGTCGACGTCTGGGGCGACCTCGCCGCGCTCCTTGGCCCGGTTGACGATCTTGTGACCGGACGCCAGCCGGGGACCGATGAAGCGGGTACGAAACGCGCTGGCGAGCTCGGTGTCGGTGTGAACCGCGGTCATCAGGCCGCTGAGCACCGACATCGGGAGCTTCGAGCTCCAACTGGCCTTGCCGCACCACGCGGCCTTCAGGTCTGAGCGCAGCGAGCCGGTGTCAGGGGGCTCGGGGTCAGGCAGGCCCTTGGCCTTGGAGATGGCGTCGACGACGAGCTCGGCCTTGGTCGACCAGTGGCGGTAGAGGCTGGCCTTGCTGGCCCGCGCCTCGGCCGCGACCTGGTCCATCGTGACGCGGTCGTAGCCGACCTTAGCCAGAACGCGGACGGCGGCATCGAGGATCTCGGCCTTGCGCTCGTCGGCGATCCGAGGTCGAGTCGGCCCCGCCTTCGCTGTGAGCTGTCCGGGTGTCATCGTCACCGTCCGTCATCTACGCCTTACGAGATGAAACGAAACTGTTTCGTTCCATCGGTGTCAGCGTACGGTGCCACCCAGTTATTCCCAACGGATTTTTGGCGCGGCTCGTTCCCGGATCTGCCGACGGCTTGCGCCTGGTCCAGGATGAACCACGACGCCCGGCGCGGGCCAGTCGATTTCGGTCCGACCCCGGACGTACCCGGGGTCGGAGAGATCAGTGCGTGTGCGGGGGTACGGTCGGCCCCTCGGACGGCTGGACGACGACGAAGCCGGGACCGTGGAAGGAGTACTGCACGGCCTCGCCCGAACCGCCGCGCAGCATCGACTTCATGTTCATGCTGCTGACGACGTTGGGGGAGAGGTTGGCCGACCAGCAGACCGCCGACTGCGGATCGACGAAGGTCGGCTGCTGCGAGCAGTCGAGGATCATCGGCTCGCCGTCGGACGTCAGGGCCACGTCGCCCTGACCCTGGATGAGGGTGTTGAACAGCCCGCCGGAGAACATGCCGGCGCCCTTGGTGCGATGGACGTCCCAGTGCAGGTTGGCGTCGAAGGCCAACAGGCTGGATCCATTGACGCTGATGCCGTCGCCCTCGAGTCGGATCAGGAAGACGGGGTAGCCCTCGCGGGCGAAGAAGACCTCGCCATCCCCACTGACGCGCATCAGGGGCTGATCCTCACTGGTGGCCAAGCGCTTGGCGAACTTCGCGAGGCTCCCCGAGCCTTCATGGTGGAACTGCACCTGTCCCTGAAAGGCGACCATAGCTCCCTTGGCGGACAAAACGTCCGGGCCAAGGGTGACCTTGAGCATCTTCTTGCTCTGGAGAGCGAATCGCTCCTGGGTCTGGACCTCGTTGTGTTCGGCGGCAAACAAGTCACTGCGCATGGCGGTGATCTTCTCCTACGTTCGGGTCATCACCGACATGGGGGTGACCTGCGGTTCTGTGCGGATGCATCGGCAAACCGTTACGATTCTGTGATTCTGGGGTAACCAGCCGGCCGGGGCCGTCGGCAAGCCCGCAGCGACGAGGGACGGCGAGGACGACGTGAAGGTTTTCGTGACCGGTGCGACTGGAGTGATGGGGCGATCCGTCGTCCGCAGCCTCCTCGTCGCCGGTCACGATGTCCTCGGCCTGGCCCGCGACGCCGAGAAGGCTGCCCAGCTCGATGCGATGGACGTCCTGCCGGTACGCGGCACCCTCTTCGACCGGGTACGTCTGGCCGAGGCCTTCGAGGGCTGCGACGTGGTGTGCAACATGGCCACCCGGATGCCGGTCGGGTGGTCTGGCCTGCGGCCGAGCGCTTGGCGGGCCAACGACCGGCTCCGATCGGAGGGCTCGCGGATCGTGGCCCGCGCCGCGCGTACTGCCGGAGTGTGCCGACTGATTCAGGAGAGCGTCTCCTATCTGTACGCCGACGCGGGCGACACGTGGATCACCGAGTCGAGCCCGGTCGCGGTGACAGCGGCGACTGAGCCGGTGATCCTGGCCGAGACGGCGGCCGAGGAGTTCGGCGATGCCGGTCACGACAGCGTGATCCTGCGGTTCGGGGCGATCATCGGCGACGACGGGCTGACCCGGTGGCGGCTGCGCCGCGCGAAGGCCGGTCGCCCGATCGGATTCGGTTCGCCCGAGGGCTGGACGCATGTGGTGCATGTCGACGACATCGGCTCCGCCGTCGTCGCCGGCCTGGCGGCTCCGACTGGGATCTACAACGCCGGCGCCGAGCCGATCCGCCGGGCGGACCTCGTGTTGGCCTACGGACGGGCGGTCGGCTCCGGCGGAGCGGCCTTCATGCCGCGACTGCTCCAGCGCCTCGGCGGTGACCGTTTCGAGCCGCTGACGAGGTCGCAGCGAGTGCGATCCGACGCCTTGGTCGCCGCAGCGGCCTGGCATCCGGCTCACCCGCGGTTCGCCACCGACTGGCTCCGGGACGTGACGTACGCGTGAGCGGCCGGGACGAGTCGACCGACGACGACCCGACCGGCGGCCGGCCCGAGGCCGATGACGACTCCGGTGACCGTCGTCGGCCGCGTCCGGACGACCGGCTCGGCGACCTGCTGCCGGACGTCACGCTCGACGAGTCGGCGACCGGCTGGGGAGACGACGACGCTGATCCCGACGAGCGACTGACGCGCGAGGTGCCGCCGCATCACGGCTGAGGCGCACGGCGGCTGCTAAGGCGCACGACGGCTGCCCGGCCGAGGGGTCACCTGGTGGTGCCGTCGGAGCCGGACCGGGCGGCGAGGGAGTCGCGGATCTCGCGGAGCAGGAGGACAAGAAGTCCCTGAATCCCTTTGAGCACGTGCGCCTGCCAGTGGTTTGTGGGTGTACGGGTGGCTACTCACCATATGCTCGGACGTCGCCGCCTACTCGCGGAGCAGGACGGTGAGCTGCTGCCGGACTGCGGCGTCGGCCAGGGCGATTGCGGTGGCGTGGTCGACCGCGACCACGACAGGTGCGCCGTCGCCGAGGGTGGCCGTGTCGTCGGCGGCCGGCGGAATCACCACGGTGACGTCGTAGGCGATGACCTCGGCGGTCAGCCCGCCGCGCGGATCGCTGCCGATCACGTCGACGCGGTCGCCGGGCTCGAGAAGGGTCGCCGCTGCCGGGTCGAAGACCCGGACGGTCGTGAGAACCGTGTCGGTATCGAAGCCGGTGAGCAGCTCCGCCTGCACGAGCCGGACGTCGGTCAGCGGCTCGCCGGCGCGAACCGGAGCGGCCAGACTGCGCCCGTAGGGCGGATCGAGCGGGTCGAGCGCACCCTCCGGAACGAGCGCCGGCTCGATCTCAACGACGGCGACGTCCTCCGGCTCCAATATCTCGCCGGCCCGCAGATCGACGGCGGCCGTGACGACGGCCTGGGTCGCAGGAGGCGCCGGCCGAGCGGCCTGGACGGCGGCCACGACCGCGAGGGCCGCGAGGATCGCCGCCAACGGGCGCCGGCGGGCTCTCAGGGTGCGTCGAATCTCGCGGCGGAAGGACTGAATCCGGGTGCTGCTCATGCCGGGAACCGTAGGCGCGCAGAGACGCCGCAACCGGTTGTCCACAGGCCCAGCTGCGATCGGCCTCGGATCTGCGCAGGAGCTGTTGGGACGAGACGCCGGCCAGCGATGTGCGCGAAACCGCGACGGCGTCAGGCCGAGGAGGCGGCCTTCGCGGTCTCCTTGGGTCCCGACCTGCCCGAGCCTGTGGAGTCGGAGGAGCTCGACGAGCTGCTCGAGCCCGAGTCGCTGCCGCTCTTGGCGGACTTGCTCGAGTCGGAGTCACTGGACGAGGTCGACTTGGCGCTGTCGCCGTTCTGGCCGGCCCGGCTGTCGTTGCGATAGAAGCCGGATCCCTTGAAGACGACGCCGACGGCGCTGAAGACCTTGCGCAGGCGGCCGCCGCACTCCGGGCAGACGGTCAGCGGCTCGTCGCTGAAGGACTGCTGTGCCTCGAGCGCGGATCCGCAGGCGGTGCAGGAGTACTGGTAGGTCGGCACGGCGTCGGTCTCCTTGTCCGGGCC
>JALDXR010000019.1:0-17054 GCA_032154865.1 Nocardioidaceae bacterium | reverse complement strand
TGATCAAGCACAACAAGGATCTCTTCGAGACCCTGGACGACCCGTACGCGCTCCTCGAGCAGTTGCACATCTACTAGGTCGGCACCGGAGTGCGAGCCTCCGGCAGGGCACGAGACGGCCACCCGACCGCCGTCAGACCAACAGCAGCCGCATGATCAGCTCCGGCCACAGCGACGTGACGACCAGCGACGCCAGGGTCAGCCCGAGCGCGGCTCGTAGCCACGGTTGGTCAGTGCCGATCGTCCCCGGAGTGGGCACCTGTTCGTCGGCTGCCGGTGCGACCACCGTCGCGAGGAACCGCAGGTAGTACGCGAGACCGATCATCACGTTGACCGCCATCACGACGGCGAGAGCACCGTCGCCGTAGAACACGACGGGACGCAGTGCGACGTACTTCGCGAGCAGGCCGATGACCGCGGGCGGGAATCCGGCCAGCGCCAGGAGTCCGGCGACCAGCGTGATGCCGGCCAGCGGGTCCGAGCGCAGGAGGCCCCGGAAGGCCGCGATGTCGGTGCGACCGAGCCGGGCTTTGACGTGGGCGACGACGGCGAAGGCCGCCAGGTTGGCGATCGCGTAGATCCCGAGGTAGCGGACCGCCGCCTGCAAGCCGTCGTCGGCCGAACCGTGATCACCGGCGACCAGCGCCACCATCGGAGCCACGACGAACCCGGCCTGCGCCACCGACGACCAGGCCAGCAGGCCGATCGCGTCGGTCTGGCGGAGCGCGGCGATGTTGCCCACCGTCATCGTCAGCCCAGCGACGACGGCGACGACCGGGCTCCAGAAGTCGACCAGCGGGCCGAACGGCTTGCTCAGCACGAGCAACAGGCCAGCGACACCGGCCGCCTTCGACACGACCGACAGGTACGCAGCGACCGGAACCGGCGCACCGGCGTACGTGTCGGGCACCCACATGTGGAAGGGCACCGCGCCGATCTTGAACACCAACCCGGCCAGGGTGAGGATCACACCGGTGCGAATCACCGCCTCCGGACCGGCACCGGACTGGACGGCGTTGCGGATGTCGTCGAAGAAGACGCTGCCCGTGACGCCGTAGACCAGCGACACGCCCATCAACGTGATCGCGGTGGCGGTGACCGAGGCGAGGAAGAACGTCCAGGCCGACCGCGACGCGCGCAGGTCGCCACGACGCAGTGCCACCAGGGCGATCGACGGCAACGAGACCAACTCGAGGGCGATGACCAGCGACACGAGGTCACGCGACGCGGCCAGCGTCAGCGCCCCGCCGACCGAGCTCAGCAGCAGGAAGTGGAACTCGCCGGGCGGCATCCTCACGTCGTCGGCGTAGACCGCGGCCATCAGGACGACCAGCACGGCGCCGGCGAGGATGATCCACCACAGGGCGAGCGTGAAGTCGTCGACGACGAAGCTGCACTGCACCGGCTGCTCCAGGGCTTCCTGCCCGGTCAGCTGGGTGCACATCGTCTCGCGGCTGTCACCGCCCATGCCGGCCGCCACGGCCGCGCCGCCGAGCGCGACCAGACTGCCGACCGTCCCGAGCGTCCACGAGCGGACGCCGGCGAACGCGTCCCCGAGCAGGAGCACGACACCGGCGACACCGACGATCACCACCGGCCCCAGGGCCAGCCAGTCGAATCCGGTCAGGCTCATCGAACGCCTCCGATGATCCACGGCATGGCCTGCGCGATCGCGCCGCTCAGCAGTCCCGGGATCAGGCCCAGCACGACGACCGCGACCACGAGAACGACGGTGACAACGCTCTGCTCCCGATCGAGATCGACCTCGGTCCCGATGACCATGTCGATCTCGCCCGTCGTGCCGACCCGGTCCGGGACGCCCTGCAGCAGCCGGCGTATCAGACCGACGAAATAGGCCGTGGTGAGGACGATGCCGAGCGTGGCGATGCCGAGCAGCGTCCAGGCCCCGGCCTCGCTCATCGCCGGACCGGTCTCGTACGCGCCCCGCAGCGCGAGCATCTCGCCCCAGAATCCCGCCAGACCCGGGACACCCATGCTCGCGATGCAGCCGAACGCGAACCCGGCGGCCAGCCACGGGTTGCGGGCGTACATGCCATTGCCCAAGACCTCGAGATCACTGCTGCCGTACCGCTCCTTCAGCCAACCGGCCAGGAAGAACAGCAAGCCGGTGATCAAGCCGTGCGCGACGCTGATGAACACCGCAGCCGACAGCCCGGACGCGGTCAGCGTGCCGATGGCGAGCGCGACGAAACCCATGTGGCCGACGCTGGAGTAGGCGATCAGCCGCTTCAGGTCCGACTGCCGAAGACAGGCCAGTGAACCGTAGATGATGCCCACCACACCGAAGGCGGCCAGCCACGGCCCGATCCTCTCCGACGGCACCGGGAGGATCGGCACCAGGATGCGGACGAAGCCGTACACGCCGAGCTTCAGGAACACGCCCGCCAGCAGGACCGAGCCGACCGTCGGCGCCTTCGCATGCGCGTCGGGCAGCCAGATGTGCAGCGGCCAGATCGGCGTCTTGACCGCGAGACCCAGCGCGATCGCCACCGCCAGCAGCGTGTTGAGGGTGCCGGTGAACACCGGTGTGCTGGTCGACAGGGCATCGATCTGCAGCGTGCCGCCCTGCCAGGCGATCCCGACGAACCCGATGAACATCAGCGCCGAGCCGAGGACGGTGAAGAGCAGGAATCGGGTCGCCGCTCGGCGCCGTCCGGCCGGGTCGTCCGGATCGCCCCAGCCGGCGATGACGAACCACATCGGCACCAGGGCGAGCTCGAAACAGATGAAGAACAACAGGAGGTCGAGCGCGGTGAAGACGCCGAGCGATGCGGCTTCGATCACCAGGACCAGCACGACCAGGGTCCGGCGGTCCGGCTGAGCGGTCTCGCTCTCCGTCGGTTCGCGGGCGAGCGAGAGACAGCACAACCCCGACAGCACGGTCGTCAGCAGGACCAGACAGTAGGAGACGCCGTCCATCCCGAGGTGCCAATGGATGTCGAGCGCTGGAACCCACTCGTAGTCGGTCTCGCCGGCGTAGACAGTCGACGCGTCGCGCGCCAGCCAGACCAACCAGGCCGCCACGAGCCCGAGCCCCGACACCCCGGCGCCGATCCGCGCCACCTCGATGTCGGTCCAGCGCTCGCCCTGCCACCAGATGACCAGGGCGGCGACCGCCGGAGCCACCACGACAAGCGTCAGCAGACTCATCCGGCCGACACCCCCGCGAGTACGGCCGCCACCACGACGCCGACGACCGCCACGGTGACATAGGTCTGGACGTTGTGGTTCTGCGCCCATCGCAGCAGTCGCGACGCCGTCATGGCGCTGTACGACGCACCGCGTACGTAGGCGTCGACCACGTCGCGATCGGAACGCAGCACCACGCCGACGGCTCGCAAGGTCGGCCGGACGGCGATCCGGTCGTACGCATCGTCGATGTAGAACTCCCGCGCCAGCACGGGCCGCAACGGACCGAGTCGGGTCGCCGGATCGCCGGTGTTGCCGAGCACCCAGGTCAGGCCCACCACCATGGCCAGGATCACCGTGCTCAACACGACGACCCAGGCGTGCACCGGCTCGGCCTCGGATCCGGCCAGCCAACCGGGTTCGACGACCGCCACGCCCATCAGCACCGTGGGGACCGCCAACGCGACCATCGGCCACCGCATCAGATCAGGCGCCTCGTGAGCCTCGGCGGTCCCACGCCGTTCGCCGGCGAAGACGAGGCGCCAGGCCCGCGTCGCATAGGCCGCCGTCAAGGCCGCGGTGACGAAGGCCGCGACGACGATCAGCCAGCCGAGCCAACTCGGAGCCGGGCCGGCCTCCCCATGCGCCGCGTCGTAGGCCGCCCCGACGACCGCGTCCTTGGTGAAGAACCCCGACAGCGGCACCAACCCGGACAGCGCCGCCAGACCCAACGTGGCGGTCCAGAACGTCCACGGCATCGGACGCCGTAGGCCGCCCATGTCGGCGAACGCCGTCGATCCCACCGAGTGGGCCACCGCGCCCGCGGCCAGGAACAGCAACGCCTTGAAGGCGCCGTGAGCGAGCAGGTGCCCGATCGCGGCGACCACACTGCCGGCGGCGAGCGCGGCGAACATGTACGCGAGCTGGCTGACCGTCGACCAGGCGAGAACCCGCTTGAGGTCGTCCTGGGCGAGCGCGAACGCGGCCGCGATCAGCATCGTGACGACGGCGATCAGACCGAGCACGATCGTGGCCGCCTCGCTCTCGGCGAACAGCGGCTGCATGCGGGCCACGAGATAGACCCCGGCGGCCACCATCGTCGCCGAGTGGATCAGGGCACTGATCGGGGCCGGTCCTGGCATCGCGTCCGGAAGCCAGGTGTGGAAGGGGACCTGAGCCGACTTGCCGACGGCGGCGAGCAGGATCAACAGCGCCGTCACGGTGATCGTCGCCGACGAGAGCTCGCCCGCCGCGACCGCGTCGAGCACGTCACTGATCCGGTAGCTGTCGACCGCCTGGCCGAGCACGATGATCGCGATGAGCAGCCCGATGTCGGCGGTCCGGGTCATCAGGAACGCCTTCGCCGCGCCGTCACGGGCGTCGGACCGCTCCCAGTAGTGGCCGATCAGCAGATAGGAGCAGACTCCCATCATCTCCCAGCCGATGAGCAGCACGAACAGGTCGTCGGCCACGACCACGGCGGCCATCGACGCCGAGAACAACGACACGATCGCGGCGTACGAGGGATAGCGCGGGTCTTCGGCGAGATAGGCGACCGAGTAGATCTGGACGAGCAGCGCGACGGTCGCCGCGAGGAGCAGCAGCGCGGCCGACATGGAGTCGGCCCGCAGCGCGAAGGACAGCGCCGGCGCCGTCAGGTTGCCCCAGGCGTGGCCCCACGACCCTCCCACCGGATCGGCGTCACCGAGTCGCGGCACCGCCACGTTCACCGTCACGACCCACGTGACGGCGGCACCGCCGACGGCCACCTGCGCCGCCCGTACCCGATCGGGGACGACCAGGAAGGCCAGGCCGGCCAGGGCCGCCAGCAGCGGCAGCCCGACGACCAGCACGAGCCCGATCATCGCTCGGCCTCCTCACGGCTCGGTACCGACGCCGGCTCGCCGCCGAGCCGATCGACGTCGACGTGGCCGTACGTGCGGAACAGCCGCAGCACGATGGCGAGCCCGAGACCGATCTCCGCCGCCGCCAGGGCGATGATGAACAGGGTGAAGACCTGGCCCGTCACGAGCACGTCGCGGAACCAGACGTCGAACGCGACCAGGTTGACGTTCGCCGCATTGAGCATCAGCTCGACGCCCATGAGCGCGAGCACCGCGTTGCGGCGCGCCAGCACGCCGTAGACCCCGATGCCGAAGAGCGCGGCGCTCAACAGCAGCGGCCAGACGAGGGGCATCAGCCGCTCCCCTCGGGCGGACGCTCTGCGACTTCGCCCCGAGGTTGGTCGCGGCGCGAGAGCACGATCGCGCCGATAAGAGCGGTGAGCAGGACGACACTGACGACCTCGAAGCCCAGCACCCAGTGCCGGAAGATCGCGTCGCCCACCGGCTGCGCGGCGCCGGCGGGTTCGCCGTCGACGTCGATCCGCTCGGCGCGGAACCCGTCGACCAGCACCACACCGAGCACGGCCGTCGTCACGACCCCGGCGAAGATCGCGACCGGCCGGTTGCGGGTGCTCGTCGCGGAGTCCGGACCGGTCGGCGCCCGGGTCAGCATGAGGGCGAACAGCAGCAGGACGACGACCGCGCCGACGTAGATCAGCACCTGCACCCAGGCGACGAACTCCGCCGTCATCAACAGGAAGCACCCGGCCAGCGAGCCGAGCGTGACGACCAGCCAGAGGGCGGCATGGACGAGATGGTCGGTCGTGACGACCAGGATGCCCGAGCCGATCGCGAGGAACGACAGCAGCAGGAACAGCACCTCGACCGTGCTCACGTCTCCTCCCCCGCCGAATCGGAACGCTTCGCCGCCCGCTCGGCCGCCTTCTTCGCGGCCGCGATCTCCTTCGGCTCCTCACCACCGGGATCGATGGCCGGCGGCGGCGGTACGGTCCACATCCAGTCGCGCAGCCGATCGCGTTCGTGGGTCAGGTCGAGGATGTCGTACTCGGCGTACTCGAACTCCGGCGTCCAGTGCAACGCGTCGAACGGGCAGGCCTCGATGCAGATGCTGCAGTACATGCACAGCGAGAAGTCGATGGCGAACCGGTCGAGCACGTTGTGACTGCGTTCGCGCCCACCTTCGACCTGGGGCGGCGTGACCTCCTTGTGGGAGTCGATGTAGATGCACCACACCGGACACTCGCGGGCGCAGAGCATGCAGACGGTGCAGTTCTCCTCCTGCAGTGCGATCACGCCCCTCGACCGCGGCGGCAGCTCGGGCTTGGCATCGGGATACTGCGACGTGACCGAGCGCCGCATCAGGTTGCGAGCCGTGACGCGCAGGCCGTGCAACAGTCCGCGACCATGCAAGCTCATGCGATCTTCACCGCCACGACGGTCGTGAGAGCCAGCTGCAAGAGCACCACGGGCACCAGAACCTTCCAGGCCAGAGCGTTGAGCTGATCCTCCCGCAGCCGCGGGAACGCCACCCGGACCCAGATCACCACGAACGCCACCGCGCCGGTCTTGAGCAACGTCCAGAGCCAGCCGAGGTCGTCGGACGCCGGGCCGTGCCAGCCGCCGAGGAAGAGTACGGCGGTGAGGGCCGACAAGACGACGATCCCGGCGTACTCGGCGAGCAGGAACATCGCGAACCGGATCCCCCCGTACTCGGTGTAGGGCCCGAAGACCAGCTCGGAGTCGGCCACCGGCATGTCGAACGGCGGCCGCTGCAGCTCGGCGAGCCCCGCCACGAAGAACACCACCATGCCCGGCGCCTGCCACAGCAGCCACCACGGCTCCCACGCCTCGACGATGCCGGGCAGCGAGAGGGTTCCGGCGGCCATCGCGACGCTGGATGCCGCGAGGACGAACGGCAGCTCGTACGACATCAGCTGCACCGCGACCCGCATGCCGCCGAGCAGGCTGAACTTGTTGGCGCTGGCCCAGCCGCCCATCAAGGTGCCGAGAACGCCGACGCTGGTGATCGCGAGCACGAAGAACAGTCCGATGTCGAGGTCCTGGCCGACCAGGCCCGGCCCGAGCGGGATCGCGATCATCGCGACGAGGTACGGCACCAGCGCCACTCCGGGGGCGATCGAGAAGACCGTACGATCCGCCGCCGCCGGCGCGACGTCCTCCTTCTGGGCGAACTTGACTCCGTCGGCGACCAACTGCGCCCAGCCATGGAACCGACCGGCGTACATCGGCCCGACCCGGGCCTGCATGTGCGCCATGGCCTTGTGCTCGGTCTGGCCGACGAGCAGCGGCAGCAGGAGGAAGGCGGCCAGCACCGCGGCACAACGCAGCGCGACCTCGAAAGCGTCAGTCATCGGAGCCGCCCTCGTCGGCCACCGGATCGCGCGGCCCCCACTCGTCCGGGTCCGGGATGCCGGGCGGCGCGACCCGGCGACGGGACGGCGCCTTGGTGGCGTCGGACTCGCCCGGCTCCTTCGCGCCCGGCCACGGCTTGACCACGCGCGACACGAGCACGAAGTCCTTGCGGAGCGGATGGCCCTCGAACCCGTCGGGGAGCAGCAGCGGATCGCTCGCGCCGCCGACGAACTCGATGCCGAACATCTCGTGCGTCTCGCGCTCGTGCCAGGCCGCTCCGCCGTACACGTCGACCAGCGAGTGGACCCGGGCCTGCTCCCGCGGCAGCAAGGTCTGCAGCAGCACGTGGTCGACGCGTCGATCGCCGGATCCCGTCGAGTCGCCCAGCGCCGGGTTGCCCAGTGCCGCCAGATGGCACACCACCCGAAACCCCTCGTCGAGCTGGTCGACGGCACTGAGCCAGTCGAAGTAGGTGCACCCGGCGCCGTCGCGCAAGGCCGTCGCACTCACCACCCATCGATGCGGCGCGACGTCGAGCGTCAGCGGGTCGAAGGCCTCGATCACCTCGGGCGCGTCGCCGCCGGCCGCAGCTGTGACGGCGTCGTCGGTCCGCTCTCGCCAGGTCATGCCGACTCCGGCGGCGCGGCCAGGGTCGGCTCGGTCAACGACTCCACGCTGCGCGGGGTGGCGTACCGCTCGGTCATCGACTCGCCGGCGATCTTCTCCTGCAGCTTGACGATGCCCTGCAGCAGCGCCTCGGGCCGCGGTGGGCAGCCCGGCACGTAGACGTCGACCGGGATGACCTGGTCGACACCCTTCGTCACGCAGTACGAGTCCCAGTACGGTCCGCCGCAGTTGGCGCACGAGCCGAAGGAGATGACGTACTTCGGCTCCGGCATCTGCTCGTAGAGCCGTTTGACGGCCGGCGCCATCTTGTCGGTCACGGTGCCCGACACGACCATCAGGTCGGCCTGCCGCGGCCCCGGTGCGAACGGGATCACGCCGAGCCGGATGAAGTCGTGCCGGGCCATCGACGTGGCGATGAACTCGATCGCGCAGCAGGCGAGGCCGAAGTTGAAGACCCACAAGGAGTAGCGCCGACCCCAGTTGAGCAGGAATCGCACCGGCTTCGGCGCGGCGACCGAACCGGGTCCAAGGGTGGGAGGGGGTAGATCGACAGTCATGTCCAGGCCAGCACTCCCTTCCGCCAGGCGTAGACCAGCCCGACGGCGATGAAGCCGATGAAGATACCCATCTCGATCACACTCACCCAGCCGAGGAGCGCGAAGACCGTCGCCCACGGGAACAGGAACACCGCGTCGACGGCGAAAACGACATAGAGATAGGCGAACACGTAGTAGCGCACATGGGTCTGGGCCCAGCCCTCGCCGACCGGGTCGACGCCGCACTCGTACGTCAGTTGCTTCTCCGGCGTGGGGCGGGCCGGCCGCAACAGCCAGTTGCCGCCCAGCATCGCCGCGACCAGGCCGGCGCCGACGACAAGGATCACCAGCACCGTGGCGTACGACCCCATGTAGCCGGTCATGGACGCTGAGTCTAGGGCCTGTCCCGGGTTACGAAGCCTGCAGTTTGTCGGCGTACATCGCCCGGTCGGCCGCGCGCAGCACGCTGTCCGGATCGCCGCCGCGCACGGGCACCGAGGCGACGCCGACGCTGACGCTGACGTGGACGGTGCGATCGCCGATCACGATGGGTGCCTGGATCGCGGTCCGGAGTCGCGTGGTGAGCAGGTGGGCGCGATCCGGACTGACGTGATCAGCGACCACGATGAACTCGTCGCCGCCGACCCGGATGACCGAATCGGTGTCGCGGATGACGTGCAGCATCCGCTGGCCGATCACCGCCAGCACCTGGTCGCCGAACGCATGGCCGTGGGCGTCGTTGACCGCCTTGAAGTTGTCGAGGTCGCAGAACAGGACCGCTCCCTCGCTCCCCCTGGCCTCGGCGGCCCGAAGGGCACCCGACAGGCGAGGCCGGAGCCCATGCCGGTTGGCGACACCGGTGAGCGCGTCGTGGTGCGCCCGCCGCTTCAGCTCGTCCTCGGTACGACGCCGCTCGCTCACGTCCTCGACCGACATGATCGCGTAGGGGTCGGACTCGTCCTCGCCCCGGATCACCGAGGCGGTGACGGCGGTCCAGACCGTACGGCCGTCGGCGTGGATGTAGCGCTTCTCGGCCTGGTAGCTCGCGTTCTGCCCGCCGACCAGGCTCAGGAGTGCCGCCTGATTGGCCTCGCGGTCGTCGGGGTGAGTGAGCTCGAGGCAACTGCGCGACAGCAGCTCGCCCTCGGTGTAGCCGAGGATCTTGCACAGCGCGGGGTTCACCTGCCGATAGCGGCCCGGTCGTGCGGAGTCGATCGACACCACCGCCATGCCGGTGCCGGTCGACTCGAACGCCAGCCGGAACATCTCCTGGCTGGCCCGCAGCCGCTGCGTCTGCAGCTGGTTGGACACCGCGATCGCGGCCTGGGCGGCGAAGATCTCCAGCACCTCCCGCTGGGCCCGATGCGGGCGCTTCCGGTCGACCGGCAGGTCCACCGACAACACACCGAGCAGCTCATCGGACGGCGACCGCAGTGGCGCGTAGAGAATGTCCTGCGGGTGCCACGCGTCCGGATCGTCACTGACCTCGATGTCGGGTACGAAACAGGTGCCGGAGCCGGAGACAGAACCGGCGTCGGGCCACTTCTCGTGCGGGATGAACCACAGGGCGCCCCAGTTTTCGGCCAGCTCGACGTCGGCCATCAGGTTGCGCAGCGGGCGCCGCCGGCCGAGGAGCTTGGCCGTCGCGTCGGCGGGACCGGCGACGGCGACCATCTCCAGCTCGTCGGACGAATCGAGCAAATTGACCGCGGCCACCTCGAACCCGACGACGTCGACCACCCCGTCGACCACCGTCTGCAGGGTGGCGTCGAGACCCCGCGCGCTGTTGAGCTGCCCGATCAGATCGTGCAGCCGACGCAGCGCGGACATGCCGAGGAACCGTTCGTCGGCATCCATAGACCCTCCCCGAGTACTGCCCGTAATCAACAGACTACGCGGTTTGCGAGGTCCGGGCCCGTACGCCGGGGTTGACCACACGTCGCCAGGTAGCGGACACCACACCGCCAGCAGATGTCCACGACGTAAGATGAGAGTCGGATGGCCGCCACGAGAGAAGGGCGTCGTGACCAAACAGGTCAAGCAACTGGATCGCGTGATCATCCGCTTCGCAGGGGACTCTGGTGACGGAATGCAGCTCACCGGTGCCAGGTTCACCGCTGAGACCGCGGCATTCGGCAACGACCTGTCGACCCTGCCGAACTTCCCTGCCGAGATTCGCGCGCCCGCCGGCACCCTGCCCGGCGTCTCCAGCTTTCAGGTACATTTCGCCGATTTCGACATCCTGACCCCCGGTGACGCGCCGGATGTGCTGGTCGCGATGAATCCGGCGGCGCTGCGCGCCAACGTCGAAGACCTGCGTCCCGGCGCCACCATCATCGTCGACACCCATGACTTCTCCGGACGCAACCTGACCCGCGCCGGCTACGACGCCAACCCACTCGAGGACGGCAGCCTCGAGGACTTCGGCGTCCACGAGGTGGACCTCACGAGCATGACCGTGGAGGCCGTCAAGGAGTTCGGCCTGTCCCGCAAGGACGCCGCCCGGGCGAAGAACATGTTCGCCCTGGGCCTGCTGTCCTGGCTGTACGGTCGTCCGACCGAGCCCACGATCGAGTTCCTCCAGACCCGCTTCGCCGCCGCACCGGCGCTTCGCGACGCCAACATCGCCGCCTTCCGGGCCGGCTGGAACTTCGGCGAGACGACCGAGGGGTTCGCGATCCGCTACGAGGTCAAGCCGGCCCCGATGCCGACCGGCCGCTACCGCAACATCACCGGCAACCTCGCCCTCGCGTACGGCATCGTCACGGCCGGCCAGCTGACCGGGCTCGACGTCTTCCTGGGCGCGTACCCGATCACACCCGCGTCCGACGTCCTCCACGAGCTCGCCAAGCACAAGCGGTTCGGCGTCACGACCTTCCAGGCCGAGGACGAGATCGCCGGCATCGGAGCGGCGCTCGGCGCATCGTTCGGCGGGGCTCTCGGCGTCACGACGACGTCCGGCCCGGGCCTGTCGCTCAAGATGGAGACCCTCGGACTCGCCGTCATGCTCGAGCTGCCACTGCTCGTGTGCGACATCCAGCGCGGCGGCCCGTCGACCGGCCTCCCGACCAAGACCGAGCAGGCCGACCTGCTGCAGGCGATGTACGGCCGCAACGGAGAGGCACCCGTACCCGTCGTCGCGCCGCGGTCGCCGGCCGACTGCTTCGACGCCGTACTCGAAGCGACCCGGATCGCGATCGAGTACCGCACGCCCGTGGTGTTCCTGTCGGACGGTTACCTGGCCAACGGATCCGAGCCGTGGCGGCTGCCGGAGCTCTCGGAGCTGGCGCCGATCGATCCTGGCTTCGCGTCCGGACCCAACCACGTCGCCGACGACGGCACCGAGAGCTTCCTCCCCTACCTCCGCGACCCGGAGACGCTGGCCCGGCCGTGGGCCATCCCCGGCACGGCCGGACTCGAGCATCGGATCGGCGGCATCGAGAAGGCCGACGTCACCGGCGACATCTCGTACGACCCGGTCAACCACGACCTGATGGTCCGGACCCGGCAGGCGAAGGTCGACGCGGTCGCCGAGTCGATCCCGCCGCTCGAGGTCGACGACCCCGACGGCGACGCCAAGGTGCTGGTGCTCGGCTGGGGATCGACCTACGGCCCGATCGGCGCCGGCGTCCGGCGGGTACGTGCCGAGGGCGTCCCGATCGCGCAGGCCCATCTGCGGCATCTCAACCCGTTCCCGTCCGACCTCGGCGACGTGCTGCGTCGCTACGACCGGGTGCTGCTCCCCGAGATGAACCTGGGGCAGCTGGCGTTGCTGCTCCGGGCGAAATATCTCGTCGACATCGTCGGCTACAACAAGGTGCGCGGGCTGCCCTTCCAGGCCGCCGAGCTCGCCGACGTGATCCGTGGACTCGCCGAGGAGGTGTACGACTCGTGACGACCCAGCTGCCCGATCCGAAGCTGCGCCAGGACGGCCTGGTCGACGTCCCCGATGCGGACGGCCCCGCCGATCGCAAGGCCTACAAGTCCGACCAGGAGGTGCGCTGGTGCCCCGGATGCGGTGACTACGCGATCCTGGCGGCGGTCCAGGGCTTCATGCCCGACCTGGGACTCCGGCGCGAGAACATCGTCTTCGTCTCCGGCATCGGCTGCGCCGCCCGGTTCCCCTACTACCTCGACACCTTCGGGCTGCACTCGATCCACGGCCGTGCCCCGGCCATCGCGACCGGCCTCGCCGTGACGCGTCCGGACCTGTCGGTCTGGGTCGTGACCGGCGACGGCGACGCCCTGTCGATCGGCGGCAACCACCTGATCCATGCGCTGCGGCGCAACCTCAACATCACGATCCTGCTGTTCAACAACCGCATCTACGGGCTCACCAAGGGGCAGTACTCCCCCACGTCGGAGACCGGCAAGGTCACCAAGTCGACGCCGATGGGCTCGATCGACAACCCGTTCGACCCGGTGTCACTGGCGCTCGGCGCCGAGGGCACCTTCGTCGCACGCACCATCGACTCCGACCGCAAGCACCTGACCGGCGTACTCAAGGCCGCTGCCGCGCATCGGGGCGCGTCGCTCGTCGAGATCTACCAGAACTGCCCGATCTTCAACGACGACGCATTCAAGGCGTTCAAGGACCGCGACACCGCAGAGTCGGCGCTGATCCCGCTGGAGCACGGCAAGCCGGTCCGGTTCGGCCCGGAGGGCAAGTACGCCGTGATCCGCGAGCCGAGCAGCGGCGGCTTCTTCGCCGTCGAGGCCGACGACGTCGACGAGTCGCAGATCCACGTCCACGACGCCCACCTGCGCGACCCGTCGGCCGCGTTCGGGCTGTCGATGCTCACCGACCACGGGCAGTTGCACCGGGCGCCGATCGGCATCTTCCGCCAGGTCGAGCACCCGACCTACGACGACCAGGCGCGGGCGCAGATACGCACCGCCCGCGGGGCCCACGGCGACGGTGACCTCGAGGGACTCCTCACCGGCAAGGACTCCTGGGTCGTCGCCTGACCCGCCGGCACTGCGTCTCGCTCACGCGGCGTACTCGATCTCACCCCTTCGTCTGAGTCGTCGTGCCCGGATCACTCGTACTTTCGAGGCCTGGGAGCGCGGGGAAGCCTCGCTCGGTGGAAGCCGAAGGGAGGGCTCGACGTGTGCGGGATCGTCGGGTATGTCGGACACCGGTCGGCGTTGGACGCCGTCATTGCCGGGCTGTCCCGGCTGGAGTATCGCGGCTACGACTCGGCCGGCGTCGCCATCGTGTCCGACGGGAGCCTGCGCGTCGAGAAACGGGCCGGGCAGCTCAGCAATCTCACCGATGCGCTCGGCGCCCAGCCACTCGGCTCGGGGGATCGCGGGATCGGCCACACCAGGTGGGCGACCCACGGCGCGCCGACCGACCTCAATGCCCACCCGCACACCGACGATGCCCAACGACTCGCGGTCGTACACAACGGCATCATCGAGAACTTCGCCGAGCTACGCGACGGTCTCGCGCAGCGCGGCGTGACCTGCACGTCGGGCACCGACACCGAGGCCGTGGCGCACCTGATCGCGGAAGAGCTCGCCGGGGGCGCAGACCTGACGACCTGCGTACGCCAGGTCTGTCGGCGCCTCCGGGGAGCCTTTGCGCTCGTCACGGTGCACCAGGACTTCCCCGATCTGGTGGTCGGTGCCCGACGCAACTCGCCGTTGGTGATCGGCTGCGGCGAGGGCGAGCACTTCCTCGCGTCCGACGTCTCCGCCTTCATGGACTACACCCGGCAGGCGATCGAGCTGGGCGAGGACCAGGTCGTCGAGCTGCGTCCGGACCGCGTCGCCGTCACCGACCTCGACGGTTCGCCGGTCGCGGCCGCCGGCTACCACGTGGACTGGGATGCGGGCGCCGCGGAGAAGGGCGGCTACGACTACTTCATGCTCAAGGAGATCGCCGAGCAGCCACGCGCGATCGCCGACACGTTGCTCGGCCGGCTCGACGCGGGCCGGCTGACCCTGGACGTCGGCCTCGCCGACGACGCCTGGCGCCGGGTCGAGAAGGTCGTCATCGTCGCGTGCGGCACGGCCTACCACGCCGGCCTGGTCGCCCGCTATGCCATCGAGCATTGGGCCCACGTCCCCTGCGAGGTCGAACTCGCCAGCGAGTTCCGCTATCGCGATCCGCTGCTCGACTCCCGTGTGCTGGTGCTCGCGATCTCGCAGTCGGGCGAGACCATGGACACCCTGATGGCGGTCCGCCACGCGCGCGAGCAAGGCGCCGCCGTGCTGGCGATCTGCAACACGATGGGCTCGACGATCCCGCGGGAGTCCGACGCGACACTCCTCACCCGGGCCGGTCCGGAGATCGCGGTCGCGTCCACCAAGGCGTTCCTGACCCAACTGGTGGCGGGCTACCTGGTCGCGCTGCGACTGGCCCAGGCTCGCGAGGTGATGACGCCCGCCGAGCTCAGGACGCTGGTCGACGAACTGGGCGCGATGCCGGAGAAGGTCGACAAGGTGCTGGGCCGGCTCGAGCCCGTACGGGAGCTCGCTCGGTCACTTGCCGCTGCGAAGTCGACCCTCTTCCTCGGTCGCCACGTCTCCTACCCCGTGGCACTCGAAGGCGCGCTGAAGCTCAAAGAGATCGCCTACACCCATGCCGAGGGCTTCGCCGCCGGCGAGCTCAAGCACGGCCCGATCGCTCTCATCGAGGACGGCACTCCGGTGATCGTCATGATGCCGTCTCGAGCCCAGGCGATCCTTCACGACAAGGTGACCAGCAACATCCAGGAGGTTCGCGCCCGCGGCGCCCGCACGATCGCGATCGCCGAGGAGGGTGACGACGCCGTCGTGTCGGGCAGCGACCACGTGCTCTTCGTCCCAGCCGTACCCGCGCTGCTGCAGCCCCTGTTGACCACGGTCCCCCTTCAGGCGTTCGCTTGTGAGATGGCGTCGGCCAAGGGTTACGACGTCGACCGGCCTCGCAACCTGGCGAAATCGGTCACCGTGGAGTGAAGGAGAGCGCCGTGCGGACCTGGGAATGGATCGTGGTGGGCATCTCCCTCTGGGTCGGTCTGTCCGCACTGCTTGCCGCCCTCTGGGTCATGATCGGAAGCAAGCTGCTGCGCTATCCGCGACGGCATCCACGCCGGCACCGGCGGGAGCGGCGGGATCGCTCGTCCGGGGAGCAGGCGGCCTGACTCAGCCGGACTCCTCGACGGATCGACGCCCGAGTCCCCGATAGGTCCACCCGGCGGCCCGCCACTTGGCCGGGTTCAGGCAGTTGCGACCGTCGACGATCGCGGCGGTCTCGACGACGTCGGCGAGGACGTACGGATCGAGCTCGCGGAACTGCTCCCACTCGGTGAGCACCAGGACGACATGGGCGCCCTCGCACGCCTCCGACACCGACTCGGCATAGCTCAACGTCGGCCACAGCCGTCGGGCACCGGCCATCGCCCGCGGGTCGTGAACGGTGACATGGGCACCGTAGAGATGCAGCCGGCCGGCGACGTTGAGGGCGGGCGAGTCGCGGATGTCGTCGGAGTTGGGCTTGAACGCGGCGCCGAGCACGGCCACCCGCGAGCCCGGCCAGGGGCGAGTGAGCAGCTCCCCGGCGAGCTCCACGACCCGCTCCCGGCGCCGCTGGTTGATCGCGTCGACCTCCCGCAGGAAGGTCAGCGCGTCACCCACACCGAGCTCGCCGGCGCGGGCCATGAAGCCCCGGATGTCCTTGGGCAGACAGCCACCGCCGAAGCCGAGCCCGGCGTCGAGGAAACGACGGCCGATCCGCGGATCGTGGCCGATGGCGTCGGCCAGCACCGACACGTCAGCGCCGGTGGCGTCACACAGCTCGGCCATCGCGTTGATGAACGAGATCTTGGTGGCGAGGAACGCGTTGGCGGCGACCTTGGCGAGCTCCGCGGTCGGGTAGTCACCGACGACGACGGGCGTGCCGCCGGCGATCGGCTTCGCGTACACCTCGCGCAGGACCTCCTCGGTCCGGCCCGATCGCCAGGACTGGCCGGTGCCGGCGAGGCCGAACACCAGTCGATCCGGCCGCAGGGTGTCCTCGACGGCGTGGCCCTCCCGGAGGAACTCCGGGTTCCAGGCCAGCTCGACGGAGTGACCGGCCGGCGCCAGCTCGCTGAGCCGCTCGGCGAGGCCGGCGGCCGTACCGACCGGCACCGTCGACTTGCCCACGACGACGCAGGGCCGCATCAGCATCGGCGCCAGCTCGTCGATCACCTGGTTGACGTAGGTCAGATCGGCGGCGAAGTCACCGTCACGCTGCGGCGTCGCTACACAGACGAAATGGACATCGGCGAAGTCGGCCGCCTCGGCGTACGAGGTGGTAAAGGTCAGTCGTCCGGATTCGACGTGTTTGCGTAGCAACTCCTCGAGACCCGGCTCATAGAAGGGGACATTGCCCTGCCGGAGCGCGTCGACCCGCTGGTGGTCGACGTCGACTCCGATGACGTCCAGCCCCCACTCCGCCATGCATGCCGCGTGGGTCGCCCCGAGATATCCGCAACCCAGCACGCTGATACGCAGGGCCATCCAACCCGCCC
>JALDXR010000316.1:0-4929 GCA_032154865.1 Nocardioidaceae bacterium | reverse complement strand
TCGCCGAGCGCTTCGAACACCTGGCTCACTCAGCCTCCAGGCGCGTCCTCGGGTGGAACCGTGTAGAAGTCCACGGTGCGGGCGGCGGCCTCGTGCGCCGGACCTGTCTCGTCGCCGTCGGCGACCGCGGCGTCGGCCCATCCCGCGGCCGCGGTACGGACGAACGCGACGCCGTCGGGGGAGATCGGGAACGTGGCGGCGACCTCCGGATCGACCGGGGCCCCGCTCTCGATGTGCATACCCAGGCCCAGCAGGGCGAGATCCCAGCCGACTCCGACCGCGCCCGGACCGAACTGTCGCCACATGTCCGGGTCGACGGCGGCCTCGTGGACCAGCTCGAGGCGGGTGCCGTCGCCGTCCGGGGTGAGCGTGACCTCGAGCCAGGACAGCATCCCGCCGAACTCCCAGGTGACGGCGAACGACTCGGGCTCCTTGCAGCGTTCGACGACCCCACTGGCGTTGCCCTCGATCTGATAGCGGCCCGACTCCCGCAGATCCCCGCTGACTGGCAGGAACCACCGCGGGATGCGCTCCGGATTGGTCACCGCGTCCCAGAGGTCCGCTTGATCGGTGGGGTACGTACGCCGCGCGACCGCGATCTTCGTCGGTGCGCCGTCGCGCGAGCCGCTGCGTACCTCGCGGGTCGCCAGGCCGGCCGTGGCCACGGGATCGATGGGCATGTCCACTCCTATCCATAAGTCAAGACTTATATTCACTCTATCGGTCGCTCATGGACTCCGACAAGCCCGTCGTGGCAGGTCAGAAGGTTCGGATTCGCGGGCAGGGCGATGGCGAATCACCCTTTTCGGGCGAGGCAGGGCCGTGGAGGCAAGCCGAGGATCGAGAGGAGTCGGCGCCGGCCCATGTGGGCGCGGCGACCGTGTACGGGGAGGGATCGCGATGGCCAAGGGTTTCCGACATCGGGCCGAGTCGCCGCCGGAGGAGTCCGGTGGTGCTAGCAAATCGACCCTGATGGTCACCATTGCGATGGTGCTGGCCGTGTCGATGTCCTTCATCGACCAGACCATCGTCGCGATCGCATCGCCGGATATTCAGGACGACCTGGACCTGACCGCGACCCAGGGACAGTGGGTCATCAACGCGTACCTCGTCGCTCTCGCGGCGGTCTTCGCCCTCGGCGGCCGGGTCGCCGACGTGTGGGGCCGCCGGCGGATGGTTCTCGTCGGCGTCGTAGGCTTCGCGATCTGCTCCGCACTGTGCGGCGCGACCCCCACCGGCAGTCACGCCGAGACGTGGATGATCTCGGCGCGGGCCGGCCAGGGCGTGTTCGCCGCTTTGTTGCTCCCGGCCGCCATCGCCATCGTCTACACCTCGTCGCCCGTTGAGCGCCGCGGCCGGGCGATGGCGATGTTCTTCGGCATCACCGGCGCCTTCACCGCGGTCGGCCCGATTCTGGGCGACTACCTGCTCGAGTGGTCCTGGCGCGCGATCTTCTACATCAACCTGCCGGTCGCGGTCGCCGCGATCATCTGCACGGTCGCCGCGAAGTTCGAGGACCAGCGTGAAGAGCAGCGGATCGACTGGGTCGGCGCCGTCCTCGTGGCCGCCGGCATGGCGCTCAGCGTCATCGGGTTCACCCAGTCGGCCGTGTGGGGCTGGGAGGATCCGCGGACCTGGGCGTGCCTGGCCGTCGGCGCGGCGTTGCTGGTCGCCTTCGTCGTCTTCGAGCGGCGCACCGACACCCCATTGATCAAGCTGCAGATCTTCGGTTCAAAAGCCTTCCGCATCGACTCGGCAGTGCTGTTCCTCGCGATGATCGGGTTCGTGCCGGTGTCGTACTTCATCAGCATCTACGCCAGCGTTTCGCTCGGTCTGGATGCCAGTGGGACGACAACCCTGCTGCTCTACTTCTTCCTCGGCCTGCTCATCGCCGCTCAACTCGGCGGGCGCATCTACGACGCGCACGGAGCGAAGATGGCCGTCCTGCTCGGGTGTCTGGTCGGCGCGGCCGGGTTCGTGTGGTGGGCGACCGAGGTGACGGATCTGGAAGGCCACCGGCAGCACTATCCGCTGCTGTTGGCCGGGGCCGGCATCGGCTTCCTGCTGGGACCGGTGAGCACCGACGCCGTCGGCCGTGCCGAGAACGCGTCCTACGGCGAGGTGACGGGCATCAACCAGACGGTCCGCAACTACGGCTCGTCACTCGGTTTCGCCATCCTCGGCACGGTGCTCACGCACGTGTTCGTCTCCAAGTTCACGTCGTCGCTGGAGGATCTCGGAGTGCCGAACGACAAGGCAGAGTCGGCCGCGCACACAGCGGCTACCGGAAACACCGAGAGCACCAGCGACATCCCGTCGTCGATTCGCGCAGGGGTCGAGCACGCGGTCACCCGCGACTTCGCGGAGGCCATGCAAGTGGTCGTCTACGGCATGGCGATCGCGCTCTTCCTCGCGTTCCTCGTCGCCTTGCTGCATCCCGGCGACCGGCCCACTCCGGCGGCCGAAGAAGGCGAGCTCGAGGCCGCCGGGTCAGACCCCGTCCGACGGCCCGAACCGGTCGAAACAGAAGGGTGAAGAGTCGAGGAGACGCGACATGATCAGGCTCATGGACGACATGCCGGCGGGGACCGTCGGTCTCGAGGCGGTCGGCAAAGTCACCGCAGACGATTACCGCGACGTACTGGTGCCGGCGATCAGCGATGCGTTGAGGCGCAAGAACGTCCGGTTGCTCTATCTGCTCGGTCCACAGTTCAAGTCCTACACGCCCGGTGCGTTCTTGGAGGACAGCAAGCTGTGGGCGAGGAACCCGCGGAGCTGGAAGAAGATCGCGTTGGTCTCCGAGGCCAGCTGGATCGAGAAGACGGTCAGGACGCTCGGCCGGGCGATGCCGGGCAAGGTCAAGGTCTTCGAGCTCGATGAGCTCGACGACGCCAAGGCGTGGGTCTCCTAGCCGAACGGTGGTCACGGCGCGGTACTCGATCCCCACCCGAGGCGTGGCGGCTGCGGGGATCACACCCTAGTCGGCGGCGACGAGCACCTCAGTACGTCGGTGGGCAAGGGCAGGCGAGCCGGGCGAGCCAGGATGCCGACGAGACGGGTAGCCTGTGCTGATCGGCAAAGGACATCTTCGGACGATCATCGCGCCCGGCGGGCGAAATTCCCAAGCGAGGAGGTTAGGGGCGTGACTGACGATCCGGACGTCGCGCTATCTGACCGCGTCTGGACGATTCCCAATCTGCTCAGCATGCTGCGGCTGTGCGGCATTCCGCTGTTCCTCTACTTCGTGCTCGGACCCGAGTCCGACGGGCTGGCGCTTCTGGTCCTCGGGTTCGCGGGCTTCTCCGACTATCTCGACGGCAAGCTCGCCCGGCGGTTCAACCAGGCCACCCGGCTCGGCCAGATCCTCGATCCGGTCGCCGACCGGCTCTACATCCTCGCCGTCGTTGTGGCGTTCGCCGTGCGCGACATCATCCCGATCTGGCTGGCCATCGCACTGCCGCTTCGCGACGTGCTCCTGCTCGCGCTGGTGCCGTTCCTGCGCACTCGGGGATACAGCGCCCTTCCGGTCCACTTCCTCGGCAAGGCGGCCACGTTCTGTCTGTTGTACGCCTTTCCGCTGCTGCTGCTCGGGGACGGCACCGGGGCGATCGCCGATCTGGCTTTCGTCTTCGGGTGGGCGTTTGCGATCTGGGGCATTGCGCTCTACTGGTGGGCGGGGTTGCTTTACGCCTGGCAGGTCCGGGTACTCCTCGCGACGACGCCGAGGGTCGACCGTGAGGAGGTGGCGACGTGATCGCCCGTCCTCCGTTCAACCGACCGCGAAACGGCGACCGCCGCACGCCGTCGTCGTGGGAGCTGCTCGAACAGGTGTCGGCGACCTCGCTCGACGACGACTACGGAAGGGTCGCGGCCCGACGCGGCGGTCACGGGAGTGGCTCGCGTCGCCGGCCACAGGTGCTGGGCGCCGTCGCCCTGGTGGGTCTAGGCCTGCTGATCACGGTCACCGCGCTGCAGACCCGGTCGGCCGGTCCGGTCGACGCCCAGGAGCGGTCCACTCTCGTACGCCAGATCCACGACCGCGAGGCCGACATCAGCCGGATCGCCGATCGCAGTGACCGAGTGGAGGCGCAGGTCGGGCGCCTGCAGGGCGACGCCGAGCAGATCGGCATCCTGGGAGATGCGTTGCTCGACTCGCTGACCGTGGCGCGGCTGGTCACCGGCGCCGTTCCTGTCACCGGGCCCGGTGTACGCATCGTGGCCGACAACGGTTCGGACAGCGAAGGCGCCGGCGCGATCACCGACAATGACCTTCAGGTGTTGGTCAACGGGCTCTGGGAGGCCGGCGCGGAAGCTGTCGCGATCAACAGCAACCGTCTCGGGTCACTGTCGGCGATCCGTACCGCCGGTCGGGCGATCACGGTGAACTACAACTCGCTGACGCCTCCGTACGTCATCACCGCGATCGGTGACCCTGCCACACTGGAGGGCACGTTCGCCGACACCCCCGGCGGGCAGGCATGGTTCGACTTGGAGACCAACTTCGGGATCCAATTCGAGATGGATACCGTCGACGAGCTCACGCTTCCGGCCGTACCGGCGGAGCGGCTCGAGGCGCAATACGCCACTCGGCAAGGTGAGTTGCCATGATCGCGATCCTCGGACTTGTCATCGGCCTGGCCGCCGGCCTCGTCATCGAGCCCGAAGTTCCCGACTCGATGGAGCCCTATCTGCCGATCGCGGTCGTCGCCGCGTTGGACGCCACCTTCGGCGGGCTGCGGGCCTACCTGGACGACATCTTCGACGACAAGGTGTTCGTCGTATCGTTCCTGTCCAATGTCATCATCGCCGCGTTGATCGTCTACCTCGGAGACAAGCTCGGAGTCGGCAGTCAGCTGTCGACCGGCGTCGTCGTTGTCCTGGGCATCCGGATCTTCTCCAACGTGGCCGCGATTCGAAGGCACATCTTCC
>JALDXR010000315.1:0-4940 GCA_032154865.1 Nocardioidaceae bacterium | reverse complement strand
GGGTGCCCGGCCACAGGAACATCTGCATCCGTGGCGCGCCGCCGTCGTTGGCAGGTGTCGAGAAGTTGGCGTTGTTCGTGCCGGCGCCGTCGGCGGCCTCGGCGCGTACGAAGTCGCCGCCGGTGCCCTGTCCGGAGTAGTTGGTCGTCTGGAAGTTGCCCGACGCCTCGTCGAATCCGTAGCCGTTCATGACGTCGTGGATGGTGTTGTTGAGGTAGAACAGGTTCGTCACCACGGCGTCGCGATAGGTCTGCGAGTGCTCGGTCAGGTCGGCCGGGAAGTCGAAGTCCAGACCTGGCCCGCCATCGGTGCTGCCGGCCGCGGCCGCGTCGGTGCGGATCCAGTTGTTGGCGTTGGCACCAGTGCCCGGCGGCGGACCCGTGACGGTCCAGCCGCCCAGCCCGTCCTCGAACGACGTGCTCGTGCCGTCCGGCAGCGTCACGTCGTCGATGGCCACGCCGTCGTTCAGCGTCGCCCAGTCGGTCGCGTAGGCGATGGAGACCTCGACGGTCCCGCCGGCCCACCCGGACAGGTCGATCGACCACTGCTGATAGCCACCCGAGGTGCCTGACTTCGCATTCCAGTCACCGGTCGTTCCGCTTGGCTGGCAGGCTGTGGAGCCGACCTGCGTCTGGTAGTGGTCGAGGTGCGGATGCAGAGTGCGCCATCCGCCCGAGGTGGCGAGGGGACAGCTCTGACCGGTCGCCTGGTTCGTGTTCCCGTTCGCGTCCGGCAGGGTCGTCCAGTCATCGCCGCCGGCCGTCCGGGCCTCCACGAACATGTGGTCCCAGTCGGCCTCGATGTCATAGTTCGTCCAGAAGGTCAGGTTGCCACCTGCTGCCGGCACCGCGATCTCGCGGGTCAGCCGCTTGTACGCCATGTCGGCGCTGTTCGAGAACGCGAAGAACTGCCCGGTCCGCGGCTGGAACGGCGGCCCGCCGAGGTCGGGGACGTTGTTCGCGTCCTGATCCAGATAGGCGTAGGCGTTGTTGCCCTGCGTACGGGTGAACTCCGGACCTTCGACGCCGTTGGTGTCGTGCCAGCCGAACGGCGATGCGCTCTCCTCGGCCGGGTTGGTGACCAGCTCGCGTGGCCCGTCGTTGGGGCTCTCGGTCGGGACCTGCAGAACCCGGTAGCTCGACCCGTCGTCGACCGGGTTGAGCGGCCCGACGTCCGGCCTCGGCTGGGCGGCCGACAGGCGCGTCGCGAGTGTCCCGGACGAGGTCTTTCCGGCTCGGCCGTTCAGAAATGACTTGAGGCCCGAGTAGCTGCCGCCGTTGCTCGTCCAGTCGTCGAGGTCGAGGAGCCTGCCGGTGTTGGCATCGATGGTGGCGTTCCAGAGGTGCACATCGGACGAGTCGTCGATGACGAGTTGCCAGGCCTGGCGCAAGCCATCGCCGGTGGGCTGCCAGCCCAACTTCGCTTTGATCGGCGAGTCGGAGATGTTGCCGCCGGAGAGGGTGGTCACAGACCCGGCCGTGTTGCGGGCGGTGCGGGTGGGAAGCACCTTGACGGGCTCGTCGAGTTCGAGCTCCTCGGCGGCCGCCTCGACCGCTGCTACGGCGTCGAGGTCGGCGGCGTTGGCCGTTGCGGATGCGGCCTCCTGCAGGCCACCGACGAAGTTGTTGCCAACAAACAGGATGCTGCCGTCAGGGTTGACGTTGACGGTGGCGTGGCCGCCGAAGACTTCGAGCCCTTGATAGCGCTGGTTGAGATTGACGTGGGTCACGCCGTTGTCCTCACTGGCGTAGCTGGAGAGGACGAAGACGTCGTTCAGATCTTCACGGCTGACGCCGAGCCTGTCGGCGTGCTGCCTCACATAGTTGATCGCGAGGTCGTCGGGATTCGCGTCGGCGGCCGACTTCGGAGCTGAGCCCGTGCTGCCGCCGCTGGCTGCGGGCGCTGCGAACACGACACCTGACATCACCAGGGCCGCTGCGGCGGCGACGATTAAGGGACGTCTGTACACCGTAGTTCCTTTCGGTTGCCGGGGCTGGTGTCACAGAGGAGGCTGGGAAGCTGCTCGTTGTCCGGACCGGACATGTCCCGGGGCAGGTTCCCAGCCTCCTTTGAGGTAGTAGTGACTTTCGAATCGCTAGGCGATGCGTGCTCCTACTCGGGCGCGACGAACTGGAAGTACGCCCGATGTTGCTCGCCGTTGTCGAGTGTCAGAACGAACTCACGGCAGGTGTCGACCCAGGCCTCCTCGGTCTGCCACGGGAAGTTGTAGCGGCCCGCGGCGTTGCGACTCAGCCCGGAGCTGCCTGGCGTTTCGGCTGCGACCGGCAGGGCTCCCGGCGTGACGAACTCGGATCCGGGGACCTCGGTGGCCAGCGTCTCGCAGTTGACCTGCCGGGAGTACGGCGAGTTCGACTGCAGGATGTTCAATCCGGTGCGGCCCGGCTCGTCGAACTGCATCGGTACCGACCGGCCTGCCGCGACCGTGTTCAGCGTCGGCTCGTCCCGCACCTGGCCGGCGAATCCCTCGACGCAGTCCGGGTGCGTGTCCATCGCCTCGGAGTTGTCGTCGCGGTTGGCACTACTGCCCTGCTCGGCGCTGAAGCCAAGCCCGCGCCGCGCGAAGGCCGCCCAGATCATGCACTGGTTCTCGCCACCCGTGAGGGCCTGGTCGGCGGCCAGGATGCCATTGCGTCCATCGACGAATCCCGGGAAGCAGCCCTGCATCTTCATGCCGTCGATCACCAG
The DNA here is from genome assembly GCA_032154865.1 of Nocardioidaceae bacterium. GTDB lineage: Bacteria > Actinomycetota > Actinomycetes > Propionibacteriales > Nocardioidaceae > DATFRX01. Next base: position 2,234 of record JALDXR010000315.1, on the reverse strand, counting down.
CTGGTACGCCAGGTTGTTGCCGCCGGTGTCCCACGAGTCGTACAGGTTCGGGTTGAACCCGTACTTGTCGATCATGTTCCAGGTCATGTCCCACAGAATCGAAGCCCAGCCATGTCCCACCTGGTGCGGTGCGACGATGGTCGAGTTGCCCAGCCAGGAGTTGCTCCTGATGCTGTCGTAGGTGAACGGCTGGATGTCCATGGTCCGCGAGTACGGCCGGTTCCGGATCCCGCCGTCGCTTCGGTCGTCCTGGAAGATGACGTACGTACCCATGCCTCGGGTGCCGTCCGGATCGTCGACCTCGGGGTCGATGAGGGCCGCGGTGGCCATGTAGTCACTCCACCCCTCACCCATCTGCTCGACGCCGCCGAGGCAGTTGATCGTCGGGCCGCCGGTCAGACGGTTCGACAGGCCGTGCCCGTACTCGTGCATGATGACGCCGATATCGAAGTCGCCGTCGCGGATGCCCGGGTGCGCCGGGTGCTTGCGAAGGCTGCCGGTCGTCGGGCCGTTGGCGATCGCGGCCCTGATGGTCTCGCCGTCGTTCTCCCCGACGCTCACCGCGGGAATGCCCGGACGGTAGTCGCTGATCGAGCCATCCTGGATGTCGTCGTTGTCGCCTTCCTCGGAGTCGAACATGCTGACGATCCCGCCAATGATCCGAGGGTTGTTCCGATTGGCATCGGACGTGGGAGACGTGCCCTGCTGCACCACGACAGCACTCGCTCCGAGTTCCTCGGCGATCCGGATCCGCTGGACGTTGTCGCACGTCAAGGGAAGCTGGAGGTCGCCGTCGAGCATGGCGGCCCAATCGCCGGTCGGCAACTGGCCCGGATACGTGCTTGCGTCACAACCGGAACCGCCGTTGACGAATGTCAGCCCGGACATCCCGGAGACCGTGGGTGCCGGGGTGACTCGTGCGTAGTCCGTGGTGAACTCGCCGACCCCGTCGATGACCAGCTGGTTCTGGGAGCCGAACTGGTTACCCGGCCACAGGTACATGCGCATTCTCGGGAAGCTCGTCGTCGAGCCGTCGACCGGGGTTCTGAAGTTGGCGTTGTTGGTCCCAGCACCGCTCTGTGCCTGGCAACGCACCTCGTCGCTGGCGAAACCGCCGCGGCCGTAGTTGTTCGACTGGAAGTTCCCGGATGCTTCGTCGAACCCGTACCGGTACCAGAGGTCGTGGATCGTGTTGCACCAGAAGAACAGGTTGGTCACCGTGGCGTCGCGGTAGTTCTGCGGGTGCTCGTTCAGGTCCGCCGGGTTGTCGAACGTCATGCCCGGCCCGCCGTCCGGCTCACCGTCGAAGTCGGGCGTGTCGTTGCCGTCCTCGTCGAGGTACGCGCGGACGTTGTTGCCCCGCGTGGTGCTGAATTCGGCTCCCGGTGCGCCGTCGGTGTCGTGCCAGCCGAAGGGCGAACCCAGGCCGTCGGCCGGGTTCTCGAACAGCACCCGCTCGGCGTCGTTCGGGCTCTCCTGCGGGTAGGCCCGATAGCTGGTCCCGTCCTCGACCTGGTCCGACGACAGCCACTCGGTACGACCGGCCGCGAGGTTCTCGGCGGCCGACGACTCCTCGGCTGCGCTGGTGCGGGCGAGCGAGGAGACCAAGGCGCTCCGCGGGGTCGAGACCACCCAGTCGTCGACCTTGAGCAACTCGCCGGTCCGCGCGTCGATGGTGGCGTTCCACAGGTGGTCACCCGAGGCGTCGTCGATCACCAACTGCCAGCCCAGGCGCAGGCCGTCCTTGGTCGGCTGCCAGCCCTGGCGGGCCGGAATGGGTGAGTTGGAGACGTCGCCGCCGGACAGGATGGCCTCTCCGCCGGCACTTCCGGCCGCCTTCGTGACCCGCACATCGCCTGGTCGAGCGAGGTCGAGTTCGTCGGCCGCGGCCCGGACCGCCTCGACGGCGTGCAAGTCGGCAGCGTCCGACCCGGCCTGCTGAAGGTCGGGGACGAAGCTGTTGCCGACGTAGAGGATGCTGCCGTCGGGGTTGACGTTGACCGTGGCCTGACCGCCGAAGACCTCGAGGCCCTTGAAGCGCTGGTTGAGGCTGACGTGGGTCACGCCGGTGTGCTTGGTGGGATAGCTCGAGAGCACAAAGACGTCGCTGACGTCCTCGGACTTGAGGCCGAGCTCCTTGGCATGCTGCCTGACGTAGTTGATCGCAAGATCTTGGGGATTCGCATCGACGGCCGACTCCGAGTCGGCGTCGATACTGCCGCCGCTGGCGGCGG